>JAAXWY010000043.1 GCA_013334745.1 Coriobacteriia bacterium | reverse complement strand
CCTGTGGCTCGGTCTTGACGATGGAGTAGAGCGTGCCACTCGTAGGGTCGCTGACGAGTACGCTCGTCGCGACGACACTTCCCGCATCGATCCCGTTGTGAGCCCATCCGCCGTGCGTGCGCTGATCGAGAACCGTAACGGTTGGAACGAGTGAGCTGTTGTACGTTGCACCCACTCCGGTCGCCGACATCGAGATCATGATGTGGCGCGGCCCGGACTGGGCGTCGTCGCCGAACTTCGCAAACACCCATCCCGCTTCGGCCGGGATGTGGCCCGAGGCATCGGTGGTGATACGCGGAAACGTCGTCCAACTGTCTCGCTCCTGCGCCCACAGCCCCGTGATGGGGTTCCACGTATATCCGCGGTTAAGCATTCCGGCGGGAGTCGTTCCGACGGTGAAGCGCACCTTGACGTAGTACGCGGTGCTTGTCGCGAGCCCAGAGACCGCGTCGGTCGCGATGTGGACCGCAAACGGTGTGTGGTCATTCGCTACGTACTCAGGCCACTGATCGGCGCCACCGCTGAACCCGGTTGCCGCCCCGAACGCCATCGTCGGAGCGAATGCCCCCAACGCCAGCGCTGCCGCGAGGGCGAGCGCCGCCACGCGGCTACGGATTCGTGCTGTTGCGCTCATGGAGCCTCCTTGCGGCCAACACAGCCTGACGGGCCGTGGGCCGAGCCGAGTCGGTCCTAGACGGCGATCCGAGTTTCCTCGCCTGTGTGACTGGCGTCGTAGCCCGATAGGCCGCCGACCCCGTTCTTGAAGCCGCGGCTCGAGAGCCTCTCGAGAAGCCGTTGGATGTCATCGCCGTGCGAACGATCGGCGTTGAACACGAGGTCGTAGCGCTCCGTGAAGAGTGGTGCGAACTCGAGGCCGTGGGCCTCAGCGGCGGCGCGAATCCCAAGACCCACGTCGGCCTGCCCTGTTGCAACCGCCAGAGCGACATCGCCATGTGTGCGCATCACCGTGTCGTACCCGGTCACCGCCGAAGCAGGGATACCAAGATCACCAAGGCGCGCATCGAACCAGATTCGTGTGCCTGAGCCGGGATTGCGGTTGACGAACCGGATACCGGGTTCGGCGATGTCCTCGACCGCACGCACTCGCGTGTCGCCGGGCGCACTCATGAGCCCCTGCTCCCGATGTGCAAGCGTGACCACATCGACGGAGCGGTCGGGGAACAGGTGCCGCAGGTAGGGGACGTTGTAGTCTCCCGCCGCAGCATCGAAGAGGTGACAGCCGGCGACATCGGCAAGACCCTGACGCAGGGCGATGAGTCCGTCGAGGCTGCCTACGGAGGACGCCATGATCTCCTGGTCACCCGCGAGCGCGTTGTACTCATCGGTGAGTAGTTGCAGCGCGAAGTCATCGCTCCCGAGCGCGACCATCATCTTGCGCTCGCCTGAGTCGGGTGACACGAGCATATGCACGGCGAGCGCCGTCGAGGTGGCGCGGTAGAACTTCTCGGTGTAGTTGCGGGTCTTCTTCACTCCCGCGAGCTCGATGAGCTCAACGGCCTCGAGCCGTTTCACGTGATGGCGAATCCACGCGGCGTGTTTGCCGAAGTCCCTGCCGAGGCGTGAGATCGTCGAGGGCCCGCACATGAGCCGACGAAGGATCGCCATGCGATGCTCATCTGCGAGCGCTGCGAGTTGATCTTGCCGGTTGATCATCCCGAGCGGCTGCATGTTGATTCACCCTAAGACCGTGCTTAGCGTATGGGCGTTCAGCATACGACCCCGCAGGCAGCAGGGTCAATGCACTGCGACCGCGCGCCTACCCACGCGAACGCAAAGGGCCGCGAGCCTGAAGACAGACTCGCGGCCCCCTACCAAACGGAATCCGAACGTCGGTGCGCTTACGGAGCGATCGGACCCGAGAGGTCACTCGTGACGGTCACCGCTGCGCCGGTGGCCACAACGACGGGTGTCGCAGCTGTGATCCGGGCCTGGTGGTCGTAGTACTGGCTGAGACCCGGCGGCGTGCCGGTGAACCGGACGTGGTAGGTGCCCGCAGGGAGTGACAGCGTGTAGTCGCCCGACGCGTTGGTGAAGACGCCCTTCACGTGGGCGTGGGTGGTGGCGTCAAACACCGAGACGACGATACCTGTCAGGGGCTCGGACGAACTCGTAATCGTGCCGCTGATCGTCTGCGTCGTGACGACCGGGGGCGCCAGGTCGCTCGAGACGGTGACGTTCGCCCCCGCGCCCAGCTCAACAATCGCCGCTTGGGTGATGGAAGACTTATGGTCGTAGAACTGGCTGAGCGATGCAGGCGTCGTGCCCGTAAACCGCAGATGGTATGACCCGACCGGCAGACTCAGCATGTAGTTGCCGTTGGCGTCGGTGAACGTGCCCCTGACCGACGCGTTGGTCGCCGCGTCAAACGCGGTAACGACGATGCGGTTGAGAGGCGTGCCATTGTTGGTGATCGTGCCCGAGATGGTCTGCGACGCGATGACCGGAGCCAAGTCGCTGGAGACGGTGACATTCGCGCTCGGCGCCAGGTCGACGACGGTCGCATCAGCAATCGATCCCTTGTGGTCGTAGTACTGGCTGAGCGATGCCGGTGATGTGCCGGTGAATCGGATGTGATACGAGCCCGCAGGCAATGCTATCGAGTAGTTGCCGAGGTTGTCGGTGAACGTGCCCTTGACCGAGGCGTTCGTCGCGGCGTCGAACGCGGTCACGACGATGCGATTGAGGGGCACTCCGGCGGCGGTCACGTTGCCGGAGATCGTCTGCACCGTGGGAGCCGTGATGTCGAAGTCCGCCGTCTTGGTGGTCTCGCGGTTGCCCGCAGCATCAACGGACAGCCAGCTCAGCGTGTACGAGCCGACACCAGACACCGTCGCGAGCGTGCCGCTGGTAGCCGAGGACGGATCGCCGAACCACCACAGCGTCTGCGCGACGCCGCTCGTCGCGTCGGTCGGAGTGAGCGTGATGCTCGCCGAGGAGACGTAAGTCGTGGTCGCGTTCGAGCTGGTCGTTGGCGCGAAGGTATCCAGCGTGATGGTGTCCGAGAGGACGATGGCGTTGCCAGCCGCGTCCGCGTACTCGGCCTCCATCGTCTTCAAGCCGTCGGTGGAGGACACGGTATGGGCCGTTGTCGCCGAGTAGGCGATCCAGCTGCCCCAGTTGCCCGCGCCACCGATGTTGCGCAGACGCATGAGCGTAGCGCCGGTGATGCTCGAGTTGAGCGTGGTCGCACGCGTCTTGGTGAAGAGCGCACCGTTGTTGAGGGCCATGGTGCCGGACGGCGCCATCGTATCAAGATAGATGGTGTCGGACAGCGTCGTCGCGTTACCCGCGGCGTCGCGGTACTGCGCTTCGACGGTCTTGGTGCCGTCGCCGGACTGCGTCGTCTGCGCGACCGCCGCCGAGTACGCGATCCAGCTGCCCCAGTTGCCCGCACCACCGATGTTGCGGACGCGCATCTCGGTGGCACCGGTCACGGTGGAGTCCACGCTGACGGCTCGCGTAGTGGTGTACGAGGCGCCGTTGTTGAGTGCCATGACGCCACTCGGAGCCTCGGTGTCGAGCGTGATCGTATCGCTCACGATGAGGATGTTGCCGGCCGCATCGCGATACTGCGCTTCGACGGTCTTGAGGCCGTCGACCGCGGTGAGCGTCAGCGGTGTCGCAGCGGCGTAGGCGGCCCAGTCGGACCATGCGCCGGCGGCGTCACGCACACGCATCTCCACTGCACCGGTGACGGTCGAATCCACGCTGACCGCGGTCGAGGTGGTGTACACCGAGTCGTTGTTGACCGACATCGTGCCCTCGGGGGCGCCGGTGTCGAGCGAGATCGTATCGGAGAGGGCGGTGATCTTGCCGCCGGAGCTGCGGTACTCAGCCTCGACGGTCTTGATGCCGTCGCCGGTCGACAGCTCGAACGGAACGCTCGCGGCGTATGCGGTCCAGTCGGACCACGTGCCCGCTGCTTCACGCCAGCGCATGTCGACGGTGCCGGTCACGGCGGAGTCGATCGTCACGGCGGTCGTGGTGGTCGTGCTGGCGCCGCCGTTGATCGTCATCGTGCCGTCCGGTGCGACCTCCGGCGTCCCGCTCACGGAGTTGGAGAGCGCCGACCAGTTCGAATTGTCGTCGACGGCCTTCATGGCGAAGTAGTACGGCGTGCCGGTGACCAGTCCGGTCACCTCGAACGACTCTATGCTGCCCGCAAGCTGCGGAGTCGGCTCGCCGGTCGCCTGAGTGGCCAGACCGAATGCCGCATCGTCGGTGATCGGGGATGTCGAGTAGCGGACGTCGTAGGCGGTTGCGGTTCCGGTGGAGCCATCATCGCCCGGTGCAGTCCAGCCTAGCGTCACTGACTCGGTCGCCGTCGCGCTGACAGCGAGGTCGGTGGTCGCGGCAGGGGCGGTCGTATCCGCGACGAACGGAGTCGCTGTCGCCGAGCCCGAGCGCGGGCTCACGTTGGTGTCGGTATCGGCCGCACGAACGTAGTAGCTGTACGAAGTGCCGTTGGCGAGGCCCGTATCGGTGAATGTCGTCGTTCCCGCGGCGACGTCGCCGGCAAGCGTCGGAACCGCCGACTGCAGGGTCAGGTCGCCGAACGTCCCCGGGACGAGCCGGTAGACCTTGTATGCCGAGAGACCCGAGCCGCCCGCATCGCTCGCCGCGGTCCAGTCGAGTTGCACTGCGCCGTCGAGCGGCGTCGCAACAAGGTCGGCGGGAGCGCTCGGTGGCGTCACGTCGGTCGCACCGATCGCGACGTCTGAGTCACTCGGGCCGGTCGACACGCCCTGCCCAGGCGCCCATGCGACCTGGTTGAGCTTGACGTTCATGGTGGTGCCCTGCGGAACGCCGAAACGGAAGTCGCCGGTCGCTCCTGCGGGGCCAAAGTTCTCGTCGTCGACGACGCCGTTGGAGTCATCGTCGAGGACGTTGGCCTCGGTCTTCTGCAGCGAGTACGACATCGAGGCATCGTCGGACTTGAGGGCCTCCGCGCGCTTTGCCGCAGCGGCTCCGGTCGCAACTCCGTTGTGCACCCACGCACCCTGCGTCTTGGCATCAAGGATGTTGACGATGAACTTGCTCAGTCCGTTGTAGGTGCCTCCGCCAGTCGGCGTCTGCATCGAGATCGTGAGGTAGCCCTGGGTGGCCGTGAGCGGCGGATAGGCCGCGCCGAAACCGGTGAAGTTCTCGTCACCGACCTTCCAGTAGACCCAGCCGGACACGTTGCCGCTGGCATCGGTCACGACACCGGGGAAGCTCGCGGCGCCTTCACGGGTCTGGACCCATCGGCCAAGCGCCGGGTTGAAGGTGAACCCGCGAGCGTCGGTGAATCCGCCCGCTGTACCCGTCTTCGAGAGGCGAACGTTCACGTTGAGCGCCGTGCTCGCCGGCAAGCCGGTCATCGCGTAGTGGATGGCGTACGCGGTGTGGTCGTTGAGCACGTACTGCGGCGGATTCAGGTCTGCTCCGCCGGGTACGTCTGACGCGGCGAAGGCCGGCGCTGCCGGCAGCTGGACCATCGCCACGACGAGCGCGAACGTACTGAAGATGCGCACGATGCGATCCAAGGCACGTCCGAGCGGTTTCTTGGGCAGTGTGATCATGCTTCTCACCCCTTGCGCCGGACCCATGCCCGGCCTTGATGGACGAACAGGTAGGCGCCCGAACACGAGCACCTACCCTAAGTCGTTGCTTAGGGTGGAATATGCGCCCGGAACACAGCAGGTGTCAAACGGGAAAGCCTGCCGCCGCCCACGAAGAAAGGGCCCCGCAACCTTCGCGGAGCCCTCTCCCATCGCTGCTGACAGCGACGTGCAGTATTCGCAGTTAAACGTTGCGAGTGACGGTCTATTCGCAACGCCGCCGTCCTAGGCGGTGCCGACCTCCGCGCTCGCGGAAACAGTCAGGACCAGTGCAGCGATGTGATTACTTCGCACTACTGGCTCACCTCCTCTTTGTCGGCGGGTCGCACCATCGCGCCCTCGGGCATTCCCGTGCCCACCATTGAGCGAGTGCCGTGCCGAGTTCGCCGCGCAAGCCGATCGATTTCGGATGGAATCGCCAAGCGGCACGCGCGTACACTGCGAGTGGCATCCCGGGGCCGTAGCGCCCCCACCGCACCCCCGTCTTCGCCCGCCGAGGAGCCCGCCTGTGACCGCACCGCGCCCATCCGCAGACCCGATCGCCGCAGCCGTCGCCTCGGCTTGCGCCGCGATCGATGCTGCGGTCGCCGCCGGTGAGCGCGCGCCGTCCCTCGATGCACTCGCGCTCGCGAGCCACGTCTCGGCGACGCACCTGCGACGCGTCTTCGTCGATGCGCTCGGCGTGACTCCCCACGCGTACGCGGACGCTCGGCGCGCGGAGCGGCTGCGCTCGGCGCTCGCCTCGGGCACGCCCGTCGCCGATGCGATCGCAGGAAGCGGGTTCGGCTCGGCCAGCCGCGTGTACGAGCGCACCGGTGACCTTCTCGGCATGACGCCGTCTCGCGCGCGCAAGGGCGCGCCGGGCGAGCGCATCACCTATGCACTCGCGGACAGCTCGCTCGGACGGCTGCTCGTCGCGACGACCGAGCGCGGCGTGTGCCTCGTCGTGTTCGGCGACACCGCTGACGAGCTCATCGCCGAGGCCCACCGCCGCTTCCCGCGCGCAACGATCGAACCGGCCGCTCGCGAACACGCCGAGTGGGTCTCGGCAGTCGTTTCGCTCGTCGACGCACCCGCGGACTCGGCGCGAGCTGCCGCGGTGCCGCTCGACGCGCATGGCACCGTCTTCCAGCAGCAGGTGTGGGCCGCGCTTCGCGAGATACCGCCGGGCCAGACCGTCACGTACTCGCAGCTCGCCGCCGCAATCGGCCGCCCCACCGCGATGCGTGCGGTCGCGCAAGCGTGCGGCGCGAACCCGACAGCGGTCGTCGTGCCATGCCACCGCGTCATCGGCGCGGACGGGTCGCTCACCGGCTACCGCTGGGGCGTGGAGCGCAAGCGAGAACTGCTGGCCCGCGAGCAGAGGTAGCGACTCGCCCGGCCTGTTGATGGGTACGCACCTCATCGGGGAGGTTGCGCCTGTGCGGCGCAGCGCATCGAGGGAGGTCGCAGTCATGGCGAAGTGGCTCGCACTGTCGGGGATCGGTGTCGGTTCGGTCGGCATCTTCTTCGGCTTCTACTACCTGTTCGGCGGACAGCCTGAGATGGGGATCGCCATCGTGGCGGCGACCACCGTCGGTGTGGTTGGCGTGCTGGCGTGGATCCGTCACGTGTTCTTCCACGCCGAAGACGCCAAGCGACTCGGCTGGGAGTCAGACCGCCCCGATTGGGCGTGGGAGGTCGGCTATGCGAATCTCGGCTTCGCCTTCATGGCGATTCTCGCGGTCGCATTGAGGATGGGCCCGGTCGCGCAAGGGCTCACGATCGCGGGCTATGCGCTGTACCTCGCTCAAGCGGGCCTTCTTCACGGCTATCGCTACTTCACCGACGAGGTGAAGGTCCCGGCCCGCCTCTGGCGCAGCTGCGTCGCGACGCTGCTGTTCGCGGGAGTGATGGGGTACTTCGCGTTCGCGGCAGTGAACCTGCCAAATGGAAAGGTGGTCGACGTGGAACCGACATCTGCCAAGCCGAGCGCGGCGCAGCCCGCTGGCGTGATGCACGTGAAGGTTGGAGACATGTCCGTCGGCTACAAGACGGTCGGCCCGACGTCGGCTGACCCCGCGACAAAGGCCGCGTTGCCGCTCGTGCTGATCATGGGGTCGAGCGGCACCATGGACACGTGGTCGCCCGAACTGATCTCACTGCTCGCGCGCGACCGCAAGGTCATCGTCTTCGACAACCGCGGTATGGGCGAGACCGATAACCCGATGGGCGCCTATCCGTTCTCGCAACTCGCCGATGACACGGCCGGACTGATTCAGGCGGTCGCCGGCGGCAAGGCGGACGTTCTCGGCTGGTCCATGGGCGGTAAGGCTGCACTCGACCTAGCTGTGCGGCACCCCGAGGTGGTGGGCAAGCTCATCTCCTACGCCGGTGACGCCGGCGGCACGAAGTCGCTGCCGCCCACCGCCGCCGCGATCAAAGTGCTCATGGACACGTCGGCGGATCCGCGTACGCGAGGCATGGAGCTGCTCGCGCTGCTGTTCCCCGAGTCGTACCGCACGGCGCACCCGGATTACATGCGCACCTACCCCATCCCCAAGGAGCAGATGCTGCCTCAGGAGATCGACCTGCAGAACACGGCAATCACCGACTGGGCGGGCGTGTGGGACAAGCTCGGCACGATCACGAGTCCCACGCTCATCGTGACCGGCCTCGAGGACCAGTTCTCCCCTGCCAAGAACGCCGACATGCTGGTTGCCGCGATCCCGGGGGCGGAGCTCGCGGCGTTCAACGGTGCGGGGCACGGCCTCATGTATCAGGACCCGGTGGCCCTGGGCGACGCGGTCGCGAGCTTCCTCAACAAGTAGCCGCGCGGGGCGCTAAGCTCGCAAGTTCGCGTGTCATACTCACGCGTGAGGTGATGTGCGACATGACGAACACGACCGGGCTGCCCATGGGGGCGGTTCACATCGCAGGCGACACCTATATGGTTCCGGGTCTGACGAACTCAGGGTTCGTGGACGGGCTCGTCATCGACACCCCGCCGGAGGCCGAATGCTACGACGGCGTCGCCATCGACCGGCTCGCCATCACGCACGGACATGCGGACCACTTCGCGGCCGGCTCGGTGCTGCGCGAACACGGCGCCACGGTTGTCGCAGCCCGCGACGACGCCGCGCTCGTCGAGAACCCCGACATCAACATCCGCGGCATGTTCAGCTGGGCCAAGCCCGGTGACATGCTCATCACGAAGCTCTTCCTCGGCGTGCCGTGCAAGGTCGACGCACTTGTGGAGGACTGGCGTGACCGCCGAGCAACGCCGGTCGCCCTCCCGGGTCACACGCTCGGACACACCGCGTTCCTCACACGCGACGGCGTGCTGTTCACCGGCGACGCGCTCTACCAGGAGCCGCTGTGGAGCAAGCACCCGCTCCCCTACGCGATCGACCCCGACATGGTCGCGCGCTCGCTCGCGAGCATCCGCGAGCTTGAGTTCGAGTGGCTGGTGCCGGGACACGGCAGGCTGGCGAACCGCGAGGAGACGCTTGCCGATATCGACTTCCACCTCGCGCAGATCGACGCAATCCAGGAACTGCTGCTCACCGAGTTGCGCACGCCCCACACCACCGAGGAGGCAATCGCGCTGGTCTCTCGCAGACGAGGCCTCAGCGCCAACCCGGCCGGCTACTGGCTGGCAGTGACGACGGTCAAGGGGTACCTCGGCGACCTGCTCGGTAGGGGGCTTCTCGAGTTCTCGGTCGTGGACCACGCCGGGGTCTGGCGCACCGCCGAAAACCCCGCGCCGTAGCACGCTGATTCGCTCTTTACCTCCCCGCCACCTATAATGGCGGGACTCTGCACTGCATTCGCGGTGCTCCGATCGGAGAGAATCCGGTCGCCCTTCTCTTGCTCCCCCGTGGCCCGACTGATCGGCTGCACGTGTCAACAGCGCCAGCATCCTGAGTGCAGGCGCAGGGGGAAGACTCACCGCACGGCTGCCGCGTGAGGGCGCGAAGCCGGGATCTACGCCGTCGAGGCGTTCTTGCTGTTGCCGCACTCACGGCAGCCACTCCGAGCCATCGATGGATCACCTGCGTGCGGCCCCTGGCGGGTCCGCACAGACTCGGCGTTTCGTCGTCCGATGGCGCGCCGAGACACGCTGATCAAGGAGCCACCCATGTCTCACTTACGTGACGCTCGCAACGAGCGTCCCCGCACGGCCCTGCTGCTCGCTGCCGGAATGGGCAGCCGGCTCGCGCCGCTCACCGACTCGACCGCCAAGTGCATGGTGGGCCTGAGCGGGATCCCGATTCTCGAGCGCCTCCTCCGCACCCTCTCGAGCTACGGGTTCACCCGTCTCGTCATCGTCGTGGGGCACGAATCCGAGTCGATACAGGACTACCTCGGCGAGCGCTCGGGCGACATCCAGATCGACTACGTCACGAGTTCGCGCTACCGCACCACCAACAACATCTACAGCCTCTGGCTCGCGCGCCACGTCATCGACGAGCCGTTCCTACTCATCGAAAGCGACCTGGTCTTCGACGAGTCGCTGCTTGAAGGCATGCTCAAGCCCGACCGCATCGCGATATCGCGCCAGTTGCCGTGGATGAACGGCACCACGGTCACGCTCGGTGGCGGTCCAGGCATCAGCGCGTTCTGCCTCGGTGAGATGAGCCGACCGGACGCGACGCACTACAAGACGGTCAACATCTATAGCTTTGCGCGCAAGACGTGGCAGGCGGTGTGTGAGCGGCTCGACTCCTACATCAACGCACGACGCACCGGCGACTACTACGAGTCCGTCTTCGCCGAGATGATCGCCGACGGCAGCCTCGCGCTCTCGCCGGTGTTGTTCGACTCCGGCAGCTGGTATGAGATCGACACGCTCGCCGACCTCGCCGCGGCCGAGCTGGTCTTCCCGCGGCACTCCGCGATGATGAAGGCACGCGCGAAATCAGTGCTCGCCGGAGCCGCAGGGTGATCGGCACACATGCCGCCGCGCGAGCGGCACGCGAGATCGAGTACGAGGCGCTCCAGTCCGAGCATGGCGGTTACTGGCGCCACGGTTTCACCGACCACGCGTACCTCTACAACCTGCACTTTCCGCCGCAGTCGCTCTTCGACTCGTTCGGCGCCCAGCTGCACGAACTCGTCCTCAACTACCCGGTCGCGCAAGACGTCGTGGCGGGGCTTGTCGGCGAACTGATCGGCCAGCCTGCCGAGCGCATCGTCGTGGGCAATGGCGCCGCCGAGCTCATCAAGATCCTCTCGGGCACCATCGCGACCAAGCTCATCATCCCCACACCGTCGTTCAACGAGTACGCGAACGCCGCAGCGCCGGGTGCCGCCGTCGAGTTCGGGCTCGACGCGCCGTCGTTCACGCTGGACGTCGAACGCTTCGCCGCCGAGGCGATCGCATGCGGGGCCGATGTCGCGGTCGTCATCTCGCCCAACAACCCGACCTCGCTTCTCGTCCCGCGCGCCGACCTTCTGCGCCTCACCGACCTGCTGGCCCCGCACGACTGTCTGCTCGTTGTCGACGAGTCGTTCATCGACTTCGCCGCAAAGGGCGCGCGCGAATCCGTGGAGCGGGACCTTGCGAACCACGCCAACCTCGCCGTCATGAAGAGCATGAGCAAGGCGTACGGCATCTGCGGGCTGCGTATCGGCTACTTCGCGACCGCCAACGCCGAACTCGCCGCGCGCATGCGCGACGGTCTGCACATCTGGAACCTCAACGGCTTCGCCGAGTCGTTCCTTCGCATCGCACCGGAGATTCGCGAGGAGTTCGTGCTGAGCTGTGACGTCGTGGCCGTTGAGCGTGACGTCTTCTTCGAGCACCTGCACCGGATTCCGGGCCTGACGTCGTATCGGCCGGACGCCAACTACATCTTCTGCCGGCTGCCCGACGACGGGCCGACGGGGCCCGAGATCGCACATACGCTCTTCGTCGAGGACAACATCTACCTCAAGCACTGTGCCGGCAAGACGATGCCCGAAGCCGACCGCTACGTACGCATCGCCAGCCGCACGCACCCGGAAAACGAGCGTTTGGTCGAGGCGCTCAAGCGGGCGCTGAACGCAGGGACCCGCCGATGAGCGAGAGAATCCCGGACGCGCCGCGCCGCTCGATGTTGGCGTTCGCCGGCGAGCTCCCCAACCTCGTCTCGCTTGCGGGGCTGCTCTGTGCGTTGCTCGGCATCTACTTCGCGATTCAGGGCAACTTTGCAGCGGCGATGATCGGGCTCGTGTGGGCCATCGCGTTCGACTGGTTCGACGGGCGCATTGCGCGCGGCATGGCGGGCCGCTCCGACAAGCAACGCGAATACGGCGCGCAGCTCGACTCGCTCATCGACGTCGTGAGCTTCGGGGTCGCCCCGGCCGTGGTGCTGCTGTCGCTCGGCCACTTTTCGCCGTGGTTTCTGCCCGGCGCCTTCGTGGCACTTGGTGCAAGCGTGACGCGCCTGGCGTACTTCAACATCTTCGGTCTCGCCGAGGATGGCACCTACCGAGGGCTCGCGCTCGACAACAACGTCATCCTGCTGATCGCCGCTTTCGCGCTGCAGCCGCTCATGAGCGGGCGCGTCTTCGCGATGGGGGTGTACGCGCTGATCCTCGTACTCGCGGCGCTCAACATCTCGCCGATCCGCACGCCCAAGTTCGCGGGCGGATGGTACTACGCGGTCGTCGCCTATGCGTTGGCGATGACGGCGCTGTTCACGCTTCGGTTGCTCCAAGCGGCGTAGACTAAAGCGACAACGTCGACGCGCCACGATCGTCTGGCGCCCGTAGAGAGGCCGCTTCGTGAAGAGACTGCTGATGTGCCTCGTGGGGCTGCTGCTCGCTGCGAGCGTCGGCGGCTGTGACCTCGTCGTGTTCGGCAAGCGCGCGACGGTGCTTCCCGCACAGACCACGTCGACTCCCTCCCCCAGCTCGCGTGGCACCGGGTCGGCGTCGCCCGCCGGACCGGACGCCGCCCTGCGCACCCCGGATCCGGAGTCTGCCGAGGGCAAGGCGATCGTTGCCGCTGTCGTCGAACGAATCGACACGGACCTCGGCTTTCCCACGACTGTCCGCATCGACCAGATGTCGGTCCAGGACGGCTTCGCGCTCATCTCGGGCACGCCGAGAACCGCCGCCGGTGAGCCGATCGACTACAAGAAGACCGCGTACGCGGAGGCCGTGAAGCAAGGTGCGTTCGACGACGGGGTGCTCGCCTTGCTGGCTTACGAGAACGGCGCGTGGACCGTGCTCGAGTTCGAGCTGGGTGCCACCGACTTCCCCGGCGAGTACTGGATCGAGAAGCGCCAAGCACCCACAGGCCTGCTCGGGCGCTAGCCACTCATCGGCTGTTGAGGTAGTCCTCTGGTATCCTCTTCGAGCGTTCTGATACGGGCCGAGGGGGCCCGCGTCGCCACTGCCGACGATGTTCTGGGGGGCCCGTGCCGGCACACCGATCCCGACTCATAGCGCGCGCACTCATCGCATTCGCGCTGCTCACGGTAGTCGTCGCCGGTGCACCAGTCGCGGCGTCGGCGATCACGACCGGAAGCGGCGGCTGGTACTGGCCGGTCGCGACCGAAGACTTCCAGGGGTGGGACGGCTGGTGGGTCTACCGCTCCAGCAACCACTCGTGGCACATGGCCCAGGACATGCCGGCTCCGTCCGGCCATCCCGTCTACGCGATCGGCGATGGAGTCGTGCTCGAGTCCCAGGACGGCAAGGGCTACGGCGGCGTCATCGTCGTGCTCCACCGCACGCTCGAGGGACAGCTCTTCAAGGCCGTCTACGGCCACATCCACCGCAAGAGCATCAAGAAGGGCGACGTCGTCACAGCCGGCCAGATCATCGGCACCATCAACGGCGACCGTCACGTGCACTTCGGCATCCATCCGGGACGCGCATATCCCTCCGACCGCAACCCCTACCGCGGGCACACGTACACCAAGAAGCGCACCTACGGTTGGGTCAACCCGGTCCGGTTCCTCCGAGAGAACCCCCGCTCGCTGGCGTATACACCACCGAAACTGCCCCGCGTTGCTGTCGTCACCGCGACGGTCACACCCACGTTCCTCGGGGTGGCGGGTGGTCGTGTGTACTACAGCTGCGATGAGTCCGAGAGCGTTACTGTGTACCACCGCCCGCTCGGCGGCGACGAAGCCGCCGTGCACACCAGCGGCACGCCGCTTCCCTCACTCGACGCGACCAGGTTCTCGGCGGTCTCCGTGACCGAAACCTCGTTCGCCGTGGCCGATCGGCTCCCCAGACTGGTGGTGCGCTATTCGACCAAGGCGCCCGCCTACCGCAAACCACTGGCCGTGACCGGTACGCTCACGAGCCGTGGCGGCAGCGCGTTCAAGGGCGCACGGGTGGTCTTGGAGAGCTCTACCGACGGCACCTCATGGGCAACAGTCGCATCGACAAGTACGGGGCCGAACGGGCGCTTCTGGATGCGATACACGCCGGGCACCCGCAGCCGTTTGCGCGTGCACTTCGCACCGCGCTCCATCTACATGCGCACGGGCTGTGCGGCGACCACCGTTGCGCCTTCGCCGGGTCTCGGAAGGCCGCTTGCACCCAAGACGATCAAAGCAAGCAGGCGCTTCGAAGTCGAGGGTGGGCTTCGCGCACCTCACCCGAGCGGCCGCTGGCTCGTGACCCTCGAGTACCAGAAGCGGGTCGGCGCCGTGTGGCGACCGGCATTCAAGCGCCAGGCGATCACGCGTGCCGAGTCGCACGGGCGCGTGTACGAGCGCTGGGGCACGCTGGCTCGCGGCGAGTGGCGTGTTCGTGCCACCATGCCCGCCGATAAGGAGCACGCGGCTCAGACCACCGGATGGGCCCGCGTTTCGGCGCGGTAGACGGCGCCACAGGTGCGGAAAGCGTCGCTCGGCCGGCGTATCGGGGAAGAACCCCTCTAGCGCACGAAGCGTGGTTAGCGAACCTGGAGGACGACATGGCTGGAAAGATGTTCTACCGCGAGCGGTCCAACACCGAGGAGGGCGACCAGAAGCCGAGGTTTTGCCTCGTAGCGGTCGCCGACATGGACCTCGAGATCCACGTGAAGCACATGCGCAAGAGCGAGCTCGAGCAGATCGCGCAGGCGGTCGGGGCGGAGCTTATCGAGCTCAAGGTCGAAGACAAGGGTCACAAGCTGCAGGTCGGCGACTAGACTCAGGAGCGAGCGCGGCGCCTCGCGCGCCCGAAGCGTCAGGACCACATCGACACGGGAGGCATCCATGCCGCTCATCCGAGAACGCGACAGTAAGCGCCTGCACATCAAGAGCCGTCTGATGGGCGAAAGCCTCGTGAGCGACAGTTTCCTTGAGTCGCTCGAGATCGCACCCCAGGTGCCGCTGTTCCCGGACGTCAACGTGATCAAGATTGGCGGCCAGTCGATCTGCGACCGCGGCAAGCACGCGCTGCCCGGCGTCATGGCCGAAGTCGTCGCCAACAAGGACGCCCACAAGATGCTGCTCATGACCGGCGGCGGCACGCGCAGCCGGCACATCTACTCGATCGGGCTGGAGCTCGGCATGCCGACCGGTATCATCGCCGCCTTCGGCAGTTCGGTCTCGAAGCAGAATGCGTTGCTCGTCGCCACACTGCTCGCACAGTACGGCGGCATCGAAATCGAGCAGGACGCCGTCATCAAGCTGCCCAACTACTTCTCGCAAGGATGCATCCCGGTCACGAGCGGCATGCCGCCCTACGACCTGTTCGCCATCCCACCCGAGAAGGGCCGCATCCCCATCCACCGCACGGATGTGGGGACGCTGCTGATGGCCGATCTCATCGGCGCCAAGAGCTGCATCTACGTCAAGGACGAGGACGGCCTGTACGCCGATGACCCCAAGAAGGATCCGGATGCCGAGTTCATCCCGCTCATCAGCGCGAGCGAGCTCAAAGCGCGTAACCAGGACGATCTCGCCATCGAGCGGCCATGCCTCGACATCCTGCTCAACAGCCAGATCCTCAAGAGCATCCAGATCATCAACGGGATGAAAGAGGGCAACCTCACCCGTGCGCTCGCAGGCGAGCATGTCGGGACGATCATCACCGCCGAGTAGACCGGCCACGGACTCGAAACACACCGCATGCGACCATTGGCTCGGGAATCGCTGTGCCTGAATTCAGAACGGGCCGAGCCTGACGCCAGCACATTAGTGGCGTTCGGCCCCAAGCGCAGTACGACTACCAACGAGGTCCGCCCGCGGTCGATTCGCCACTGACTCCATCGCGTACGTGCCACCGGAAACAGGTTTCCCTGCCGGGGCCAACCGCACACTGAGGGAGTCTGTCATGAGGCGCTCGAGAGTCGTCGTGTTCGCGCTATCCATCGCACTCGTCTCGGCGTTCGCCGCTGCCGTGCCACTTGTCGCCAGCGCCGCCACCGGATGGGCGACCACCAAGGTCACCTCGGCGACTGCCGATCAGATCCTCCCCTTCGTGTCGGGCGATCGCATCGCGTGGCGCGGACGCGTGGGCACGGTCGATCAGATCTTCACGCGGCGATTCGGCATCGATGCCGGGCCCGTACAACTGACGAACGGCACCACGCAGCAGCTGACCCCGTATGTCTCGGGTGACAGGGTGGCGTGGGATGGGATGGATGCGACGAAGCTCCAAGTCTTCACGCGCAGGATCGGCATCAACCCAGCGACAACGAAGGTCTCTGTCGAAGGAAATGGCTCGATGTTCGCGCGTGTCTCGGGAGACCGAGTCGCGTGGCTCGGCTACGATCCAGTGTGGGACAAGCTCCAAGTCTACACCCGCAAGATGAACACGGAGACCACGGCGACGCAGCTCACGAACGTTACGTCTGACGTGAGTAACGTAGAGCTCTCGGGCGACCGCATCGTATGGCGACAGCATGACGAGAGCGGTATCAGCCAGGTATTCACGCGCAAGGTCGGCGTCGACACCACAGGCACCCAGTTGACCTTCGGCGGCGAAGACAAGGCTGAGCCGAGAGTATCTGGCAATCGGATCATCTGGTCCACAAGCGACGGGATTGTGGCCCAGATCCAAACGATCAAGGTCGGCACCGATTCGTCGCCTACCACTCTCACCACGGACATGCAGAACCATCGAGTGGCGAGGGTGTCAGGCGACCGCGTTGTGTGGTGGGCCTACGACACAACAGGTGTTGCTCAGGTCTACGGCATGAAGGTCGGTACCGATTCGCAGCCGATGACTCTGACGAGTGGTCCGCGAGGACATTACAGCCCCGAGATCTCTGGCAGTAGAGTCATCTGGGTCTCATCCGTTGGATCTGACCAGCAGATCTTCACCAAGTCCTTCGGCACCGGTCCGGAGGTGCAGCTGACAAACGATGCGAACGAGCATAGCCAGGCCCTCGTCTCGGGCGACCGGATCGTCTGGCGGGCGTGGGACGGTACGGCGTGGCAGGTCTACCGAGCGAAACTCGTCACGACGCCTTCGCTCACGCGCGCACCCACGACGTCGTCGCGCACGTACACCCGTAAGCGCGGCGTCGCCCGCTACACCCTCTCGGTGACGGTCCGCGACAAGGATGGCACGCTCGCCGGCGGTAAGCGCATCTACCTGCAGACGAGCGCGAACGGCAAGACCCGGTGGAAGAACACCTACTCACTCAAGACGAGCGCCGCCGGCAAGGCGACCAGGAGCTTCGGCAAGACGAGGCGTGCGACGCACTACTACCGCTGGTACGCACCAGCGAGTTTGGGCTACAACAAGGCGTACACCTCGCGCCAGACGATCCGCGTGAAGTAGCGGAACCCCTCATAGCACAAGGCGCCTCAAGCCAGCTTCGCTAGAGCGGCAAACGCACCTCGAACCGGGTGCCTGCTTCCGAACTCGCGAATCTGACGGTGCCGCCGAAGCGTTCGACGGTCGCACTGACGATCGCGAGCCCCAAGCCGCTGCCCGGGATCGCGGCGGCGTTGCGCGCGCGGTGGAAGCGCGAGAAGACCATCTCCTGCTCCGCCAACGGGATGCCCACACCCGTGTCGGCCACCGAGATGAGCGCGTCACTGCCCTCTCGGACCGCCGAGACGCTGATGCGCCCTCCAGCGGGCGTGAACTTCACGGCGTTGTCGAGCAGGCTGTCGACGACCGCCTGCAGCTTCGCCTCGTCGGCGGTCACCGGTAGCGGCTCGTCGATGGGGCCGACATCGAGAGCGAGTTCGGCCTGCTCGGCGCGGGACGCGATGGTGTCGAGTGCGCTGCGCACGACGGCGGTCACATCGACGCGAGTGAGCTCGACCGACTCCCCGGCCTCGATGCGTGAGAGCCGCAGGAGTCCCTGCGAGAGCGCTTCGAGCCGCCGCGCCTGGCCGAGGGCGCGCTGCACGAGACGGCGCTCGTCCTCGGTCTGCGCGGCCTTCTCGGCGAGCTCCAGGTCCGCCTCGAGCGCTGTGAGCGGGGTGCCGATCTCGTGAGCGGCATCCGCGACGAAGCGCCGAAGCGACCCGACGGTGGTCTCAACGCGGCCGGCCATGGTGTTGAACGAGTCGGCGAGACGCCCGAACTCGTCGCTGCGAGTCACGGGAGCGCGCGCGGACAGGTCGCCCTCGGCCATGCGGTCGCTCGCCTCGGTGAGCGCGACGAGCGGATGCGATATCCGCGACGAGAGCAGGTAGCCTGCGAGTGCGGCAAGTGCGACCGCGAGTGCGCCCGCGAGTGCCCACGCCTGTGCGACGAGGACCACGGCCTCACTCCCCGATACCGGCGCCTCTGAGAGGTCGACGAAGAGGTTGGTGCCCTCGACCGGATAGCGCAGCGCGCGACCGAGCGAGCCGAGCCTGTCGGGGCCGGCCGTCGCGCCGAAGATGCCACCACCAAGGGGCCGAGGAAGACGCTCGTGGTCGCCCCGCTCGGAGGGTGAACGGCCCTCGCCTCTGTCGACGAGCCCCGCGGCGTCGAGCGCGCTTGGTGACCCAGAGTCCGCGCGAAGGACCTGCGAGTCGTCGTAGATCCTTACTCGGGTCTGCGTGGTGAGCGCGGCGAGCTGGACCCATCGATTCAGGTCCTCGGCGCTTCCGGCGGTGACCTGGTTGCCCGCGATGAGCCGCGAACTCGCCCTCAGGTACTCGTCCTCGGCGTGCCGATAGTAGCTCCCCAGCACGCCAAGCAGTATCCCGCCGAGAAGAGCGGCCGTGAGTAACGCGATACCGGCGTACGTGAGCGCGAGTTGTGTCCGCAGCGAGCGGCTGTGCATGGTCGCCTTCACGTCGCGAGCCTGTAGCCGATACCGGTGACGGTGAGCAGCAACCTGGGGTTGCTCGGCTCGACCTCGATCTTCTCGCGAAGCCGCCGTACGTGGACGCTCACGGTCTTGTCGTCGTAGTACTCGCCGTCACTGCCCCACACGTTCTCGAGAAGCTGGGTGCGCGAGAAGACCTGCTCGGGATGTTGGGCGAGGAAGACGAGCAGGCGGTACTCCGTGGGAGTGAGCGCGATCGGCTTGCCGTCGCGGGTGACGGTGGCGCGGTTGCGATCGACGACGAGGTCGCCCACGTACAGGATGTCAGCTTCGATCGACGAGAGCTCGCCGTAGGTGCGGCGCAGAAGCGACCGGATACGCGCGATGAGTTCGCGCAGACGGTAGGGCTTGGTGAGGTAGTCGTCCGCACCCATCTCAAGCCCGAGCACCTTGTCGAGCTCATCGGATTGGACAGTCAGCATGAGAATGGGCTGGCGCATGCCGGCGAGTCGCATCTGGCGACAGAAGTCGAAGCCGGAGCCGTCCGGGAGGCGCACGTCGAGAACGATGAGGCTCGGGGAGTTGTCCCGGGCCCACGCGACTCCTCCGCCGCCCGTCGACTCCCAGTGCACGTCGAAACCCTCGCCGCCGATACCTTCGACGAGGCCTTCGGCGACAGCGGGGTCGTCTTCGATGACGAGGATCGTGTGGATGCGATCAGCCATGGTGTGAGAGTAGCACTCAGGCGGCCGCCCTCCGCGCGGGAGAGCGGCCGCCGATTGTGCTTCCTACCAGCCCGGAGCCGCCGGAGCGGTGGACGTGGTCTGGCCGGAGCCGCCGGCGTTCGGGGCGCCCATCATGCCTCGACCGCCATGCCCGCCACGACCGCCGTGCTCGAAGCCGTCGTCGTCACGCTCGAGGTCCTGACCCTGGCCGGCGCTCGGTGCGCCCATCATGCCGCGACCCTGCTGCTCGGTGCCCTGCTGGCCGGGGAGCGCGCCGCCCGGTGCCTGCTGGCCGGACATCGCGTACTGCGCGGGCCGGTCGCCGAGCCGCCCGCCGCCCATGCGGCC
>JAAXWY010000042.1 GCA_013334745.1 Coriobacteriia bacterium | reverse complement strand
CTCCGGCCTCAAGGCCCGCGGGCTGCGTCCGGACGCGGTCGCCGACCACGAGCGTGTCGCCGTGCTCGATGCGCGCCGCCACCGAAGACGGCTCGGCGGCACCCACTATCACGTCGCCGGCGATCTCGGCCGAGCCGTCGCCACACGCAAGGCGCGCATCGAGCACGTGAGCGAGCGCGGCCACCGTGACGGGCATGCGCTGGAAACCCGCGATCTCGATCTCGTCGAGGTAGCGTTCAGCGAGAACGCGCTCGCTCACGAAGCCGGCCGCACGGCCGGCTTCGTCGACGACGGGCAGGCCGCGGACACCGCGCTCGCGCATGAGGCGACCGGCCGACAGCATCGGCTCGGCCTCGGCGATCGTAACGGGCTCGGCGGTCATGACGTCGCGCACGCGCGTCCGGACGTGCGCGATCTCCTCGGGGATGGCGACGCCGAAGCGCTCGAAGACCGCGAGCGTCTCGCGCGGCATCGGCCCGAGGCGCGCGGGCACGTAGACGTTCTCGGGATCGGTGAGGTTCTTGAGGTGGGCGTAGGCCACCGCCGAGCATACGGAATCGTTGTCGGGGTTCCTGTGGCCGAACACGAGGATGGGGCCCATGGGTCCTCCTGGCTGGGTCGTGCGGCGTCGGTGCGGGTGCTAGCTCTTGATCTTCACGATAGGAGCGTACCCGACCAGCAGCTTCTTGGTATCGCCCGTGCGATCGAATCGGATCTCGAGCGCGTCTCCCTTGACCGTCACCACGCGCCCGCGCCCGAACGCCTTATGGTCGACGAAGTCACCCACCGCGAACGTCTCGGTGGGGGTCTGAGGCTTCTTCGACGACGTGCCGGAGCCAAACCCGGTGCCGGTGAGCCTGGGCGTCCCGCCGCCGAACACACGACCACCATCCGCCGAGCCACCGCCGCCCGAGCCATGCCCGAAGCTACCGCGCCTATCCCCTCGCTTCTCAAAGCCGCTACCGCTCAGGCCGAGCGACCCGACTCCGGATGCCGCGACGTGCTCGCTCGGAATCTCGCCGATGAAGCGCGACGGCGGGTTGTGCTGCGTCGAGCCCCAGATGCTACGGGAGTGCGCGTGACTCAGGTACAGCCGCTCGCGAGCACGCGTGATCGCGACGTACGCGAGGCGGCGCTCCTCCTCCAGGCCTGAGCCGTCCGAGTCGAAGATCGAGTTCTGGTGCGGGAAGATCGACTCCTCGAGACCGGCAACGAAGACGACCGGGTACTCGAGGCCTTTAGCGGTGTGCACCGTCATGAGCGTGACGTAGTCGTCACCCTCGCCGATCGAGTCGAGGTCGGTGCGCAGCGCAAGCCACTCCATGAACGCCGGCAGGTCGGGCTCCTCGTGCGCGGCGGCGAACTCCGCGACGACACCGTAGAACTCGCGGATGTTGTCGGCACGACCCTGCGCCTCATCGGTGCGCTCGGCTTCAAGCGCCTCGACAAGCCCGCTCTTGGTCACGATCATCTCGACCACGTCGCGCAGGTCGCCCTCCATCGAACGCAGCTCGTCGACGAGCGCGACGAATCCGGCGATGGCAGTTCGCGCTCCGCTGCGGTGGATGTCGTCATCGACGGCTACGCGCAGCGCGTCCTCGAAGCCCACGCCACGCTCACGAGCAACGGCGTCCACGCGCTCGACGGTCGTCGCGCCGATGTTGCGCTTGGGAGTGTTGATGATGCGCTTGAGGCTGATCTCATCGGCGGGGTTCACGACCGATTTGAGGTAGGCCATCACGTCGCGAATCTCAGCGCGGTCGAAGAAGCGTGTGCCGCCAACGATGCGATACGGCACGCCGGCGCGCAGCAGCGCGTCTTCGAGCTGTCGCGACTGGGCGTTGGTGCGGTAGAAGACGGCGAAATCGGTGTAGCGCCGATCCTCAGACCGGGAGAGCTTCTCGATCTCGCCTGCGATGAAGCGGGCCTCATCGCGCTCGTCACTTGCGAGGTAGCTCGCGATCTTCTCGCCCTCAGCGTTGGCGGTGAACAGCGTCTTGGGCTTGCGGTTGGGGTTGTTCGCAACGACCGCGTTGGCGGCGGCGAGGATACGCGCGGTCGAGCGGTAGTTCTGCTCAAGCTTGACCACGACAGCTTGCGGGTAGTCCTGTTCGAACTCGAGGATGTTTCGCAGGTCGGCCCCGCGCCACGAGTAGATCGACTGGTCATCGTCGCCCACGACCATCAGGTTCTTGTGGGCGGCCGCGAGCAGGTTGGTGATCCGATACTGCGCCTGGTTTGTGTCCTGGTACTCGTCGACGCTCACGTAGCGAAATCGCTGCTGGTAGGCTCGCAGCACGGTGGGGTGCTCTGAGAGGAGCAGGTAGGCGTTGAGCAGCAGGTCGTCGAAGTCCATCGCGTTGGCCGCGCGTAGGCGGGACTGATACCGCGGGAAGACCTGTGCAGCCTTCTTATCCAGCGGCGAGACCGCCTTGGCAGCGAACTCCGATGAGATGACGAGCTCGTTCTTCGCCGCCGAGATCCGGTGCTGCATCCCGTTGACGGGATAGTGCTTCTCGTCGATCTCGAGCTCGCGCATGACCTCTTTGAGCATGCGCTTGGAGTCGTCCTGGTCGTAGATGGTGAAGTTGCGACTGAAGCCGAGCAACTCACCGTCGGCGCGCAGCATCCGCACGCACATCGCGTGGAACGTGAGCACCCACATCGAGCGCACGCACGATCCGCACAGGCCCAGCAGGCGCTCGCGCATCTCGGCGGCGGCTTTGTTCGTGAAGGTGATGGCGAGGATCTCGTGCGGGCTGACTCCGAGGTCGCCGATGAGGTGCGCGATGCGGAAGGTGAGGACGCGCGTCTTACCGCTGCCGGCACCCGCGAGCACGAGCAGCGGGCCCTCAGTGGTAGTCACAGCTTGCCGCTGCGCGGGGTTGAGTGAGGTGAGATCGATAGCCATAGCCGAGGTAGTGTAGCACGCAAAACCGGCCCCCGAGGGGGCCGGTCTGAGGTCCGTACAGGCGGTCGAAGGCTACTTCACGACGACCTTGAGATTGCGGCTGTAGGCGGCGTTCGAGTAGCTGTCGGCGGTGACCGCCCAGCGCCAGTAGCTGGTGCCGCGCGCCACGAACTTTCGGGTCCACGACGGCTTGCCCGAACCGCTGTTGAGCTTGGCTGCAGTGACCCACTTGCGGCCGTCCCAACGCTGCACCGTGATTGGACGCCCCGTGAGCGGAAGCGGTGCGCCAAGTGCGTCGGCTCCGCGCGTGATGACGCTTGAGAGCTTGAGTCTGGTGCCCGAGCGGATGGTCTTGGTGGTGCTCGGAGACATCGTGAGCGCCGGCGACGCCTTGACCCACACGTTGATCGTGCGCGTGACCGGGAAGCCCGCGTTGTCGGTCGCGGTCACCGTGAGCGCGTTATTGCCGAGCTCGTAGGTGGTCAACGTGAACGCCGAAGCATCGACGTCCGTATCGGCGCCCCTAAACGAGTAGCGCATCGCGTCGACACCGGACCCTGTATCGGTCGCCGCAACGTGGACGGTCGCCTTGTTCGAGTAGACGGACGCCACATCCGAGATGATCTGCGGTGCGCTGCGGTCGAGCATCACGGACAGCGTCTGCGTGGCCTCGGTGCCGAAGCCATCGGTCGACCAGAAGGCGACGTCTGTCTTGCCCTGCGCGCTGATGGTGATCGGCGAGAGGTCGAGGTAGAGCGTCGCGGCCTGCGTCGTCGCTCCGGAGAGCGTATAGAAGGTCAGCGAGCCGGGCGTCGCCGTCATCGTGACCTGCGCGCTCGCAGCGTCGGTCCACATGGTGGCAGCCGAGGCGGGCAGCACGCTCGCGGCAGTCACAGGAACGTGCACGTCCATCGACGCCGAGAGGTACTCGACGCCGGCCGACGGCGCGAAGCGTACGCGGAAGATTCGGCTGCCGACGATCGTGCCGGTCGGGATCGAGAACGCGCCCGACGCATCCGGCTTGGCGGTCGCCACCGTCCCCCAGGTCGAGCCACCGTTGGTGCTCACCTGGAGCGCCACCTCTGCACCCGGGATTGCGACACCCTCGACGCCGAGGAGCGAGCCGGTCGCGGTCATTCCCTCGCCGAGCGCGGGCCCTGCTCCGAGCGTGGCATCAAGCGTGGCGGTAGCGGACGCCGCCCACAGCTTCGCCATGGTCAGGCCGGCACGAGCGTACGTGGGGTTGTGCAGTCCGCCAGAACCGTCGGAGACGACGAAGTCGACGTTCTGGGCAGCGTGCTGCAGCATGCTCCAGCGCGCGGCAGGCAGTGCGCTCGCCGCACCACCCGACGGCTGCGTCGCGATGAAGCTGAGGTAGTCGGTCAGTCCGTAGCTCTGTGCGAGTGCGTCAAGCGCACCGGTCGCCTCGGCGGAGACCGTCGCGATGGCAGCCCGCTTCTGGTCGATCCAGGTCTGGAAGTCGGCGCGCGTGAAGTCCGCTCCGGCTTCGCTGTGGCAGGTCGCCACGCACGACTCGCCGTTGGGGCGCAGCTTCCAGCGCGCGGCATCGCCCGGCTCGACGATGTGGAAGCGGTGCGACATACGCGTCCCGGTGGGCGAGCCGTTGTCGTTGCTCGGCATGCCCTCCTTGTGCGTGCGAGGCATGTGGCAGTCGTTGCACTCGACGTGCGGCATGTACTCGCCGGAAGGACCGACACCCCACATTCCGCCGAGACCGTCCTCGCCGCCGGCGCCGCCCGTGACCATCTCACGCTGCGGATGGCGGGTACGCGTGTTGGCGGAAGCCCGCGTGTACTCCTTGCCGCCGATCGTCTCGTACTGAAGGCGCTGCTCGAGCATCTCGAACTGCCAGTTGTGGCAGTCGCCGCAACTGACCTCCTTGCCGTTGCCCCACTTACGCATGCTGTCGTAGCCGCCGCCCTCTTTGAACTCCACGTGGCCGGTGTGGCACACCATGCACGAGATGCCCGGGTCGGCGGTCTCGATCAGGCTCGCCGTGGGAAACGTCGGAACGATGCGCGTGCCAGACGGCGACTTGGCATCGATGCGGTTGAGGAAGCCGAGCCCGGTGTGGCACTTGAAGCACTTGGTATCGCCGCCGGCCGCCGTCGTCTTGACCGCATTGTTGACCGGATCGGCATGACCCTTGTCTCCGCCGTAACCGGACGGCGCCTTGTTCACGAGCCACTCGTTGTAATACGAGTGCCGCATGGAGAAGTTGGCGCCGTTGGGGAGGAACTTGGGCTTTACCGTCGTCTCACCGCTCGCAAGGCGCATGATCGCACCTTCGGTCTCGACTACGGTCGAAGGCGTCAGGTACGCCGAGAGGGTCGTGTCGGTGGTGTAGCCGTTGGGGTTGCCGAACGCCGCCCCGCTCACGTTGCGTTGCGGGGTCGTGCCGGCCACGTGGCACTGCCCGCACACCTGGGCCTTGAGGATCTGGTAGCCGCCCACGACGCCCGGTACACCGTTCTTGTGACCGTTCGGGTTCTTACCCGAGCCGTGACAGGCTTCGCACTGGATGCCCCACTCGCTGACGCTCGTGGGAGTGCTCGTGGTCTGAATCACGCCATTTGGCAGTGTGTAGGACGCGTTTGCCGGCCGAGTCGGACCGACGTTGTGGCATGAAGAGCAGCTCTGGCCATAGACGCTGTTGCCGAGCTTGGTGGTCGAAGCCTCCCACGCCGCCTCTTCGATGAGGTAGATAAGCGGGCTCCAGACCGGCAGGTCATCGGCGGGGACGACCTTTGTCGACAGTTCGCTGCCGGACGGCCCGATGTACTCCAGGAAGCCCTCGTGATCGCCCAGCTGCAGGTACATGTCGCGCGGGCGAAGGGTGATGCTGCCGGCGAACGAGCTGATCAGCGGCCAGAAGCCGGAGTCGGCAGCGGGAACGAGCGCCGAGGGGTTAGCCCTCAGGTCGGTGACCATGCTGCTGTGAGGCGAAGGCTTGTCGGCAATGGAGCGGTGACACCCCTCTTGGGCGCACGCCTCCTTGCCGGCGTACCACAGGCCGTACGGGTTGGCGGTCTGTGTCCCTCCCCCGCCGGTGACCTGGAATGCGTGGGCAACGACAGGTGCCGTGACCATGATTGCGAGTGCGATGGTCACGACGATCGCGGCAGGCGAGCGCTTCATCCATACCCCCGGGGTCGAACTCCAGCAGATCAGTCCCAAGACAGAATAGTTGACCGCGAGCGTCGATGCGGCCGACCAAGTGAACAATCGGCGTGCGGAGGCCCGAACTTGAACAGTCGATGCAGGAATCTCGGGCTGCGCTGAACCCGGGCGCGAGCGCTCAGTCGACGAACTTGATCATCTTGAAGCCGCCATCGGCCTTCTTCAGGCACGAGTTGTGTGTGACGCGACGCTCTCCGCGAGTCATCTGCACGTTGCCGCATTTCTCGCACACGACACGATGACATACGGTGCAATCGCCGAGCCGCCGAGTCTCAGAGGCTCCGCAGTACGGGCATGATCGATTGAAGACGCCCCCGTCGGTCACACGCGCTCCCACATCGAGCGGTCAGGAGGCGGGGCCTCTCGTCATGACCGCGTCGAATCACGCCGTCGGGCACTCCCCGCCACCATCATCTTCTGCATGGGGAGTCCGTAACCTGCATGGCTTTGCCGAGTAACCTGCCGAGTGGCGGCTAGCGAACCTCGGTCCCCACGGCGGAGGCGACCGTGCGTAGGTCGGCGACGAGGGTCGCGAACTGGTCGAGATCCAGCGACTGAGGGCCATCACACAGCGCCTCGCGGGGGTTTGGGTGAACTTCGACCATGATGCCGTCAGCACCGACGGCGACCGCGGCTCGGGAGAGCGCCGGCACGAGATCGACCTGGCCTGCGGGGTGTGACACATCGATGATGATCGGAAGCAGTGACAGCTTCTTGACCACCGGCACGGCCGTGATGTCGAGCGTGAAGCGGTACGCCGTTTCGAAGGTGCGGATGCCACGCTCGCACAGGATCACGTTCTCGTTGCCGAACATCGTGATGTAGTTGGTCGCCTGCAGCCACTCCTCGATCGTTGCGGCCATGCCGCGCTTGAAGACGACCGGCTTGCCGCTCTCGGCGGTGACCTCACCGATCTTCTTGAGCATGCTGAAGTTGGCCATGTTGCGGGTGCCGACCTGGAGCATGTCGGCGTACTCGGCGACGACCTCGGCGTGGGCCGAGTCAGTCACCTCGGTTACGACGAGCAGGCCGTACTCATCGGCGGCCTCACGAAGGAGCTCGAGACCCTTGTGCTCGAGGCCCTGAAACGAGAACGGCGAGGTGCGCGGCTTGTAGGCACCACCGCGCATGACCTTGATGCCGAGCTCGGAGAGGCAGGCTGCGACTTCACGCATCTGTTCGCGGCTCTCGACCGAACACGGCCCCGCGATGAGGGTCATCCCGCCATCGCGGGCGACCGCACCGATGGCCGGCGCGTCCTGAACCGACATCAGCCCCTCATCTCCTTGGCGACGTGGAGGATGGCTTCGTAGATCTCGCGAAGGTCGTCTGCGAAGAGCGGACCCTCGTTGCACTTGGCGACGTTGACGAAGATCTCTTCCTCGCGCTTCGGGTCGTAGAGACCCTGCCGCGCCTGCGGCTTAAGCGCACGGATATCGAGCGAGCACTGAGCGCGCTCGTTCAAGAGCCGGACGAGCTGGCAGTCGATCTGATCGATTCGCTCGCGGATCTCGGCGATCTGACCCTGCGCGTCGAGGTTACTCTCGGACATCACATGCCCCTTTGCTTGACGATCGGACACACGCCCTCACGGCGGTTCACGCATTGTAGACCGAACGGGGGTACTGCGGGAGAAGCGTGACCGTAGACGGCGCGATGTGCCGGTCAGATGGTGGACGCGAGTGCGACAAGCACGCGGCGCGACAAACCACCCAGACGATCTCGAATCGAGAGTGCAGGCGCGGGCGCCTCAGCGGGGGCCGGCGGTGGGGGCGGTGCCGCTGCCGTCGCGACGTCGCTGTCTGCGAGAAGCGCGACGGTGGCGAGCAGCTTGCCGTCCTGCCAGACCTTCACAACGCCGAGCTGGTCCCCGCGCCGTATCGGAGCGGCGACAGTCGGCAGGATGCTCTCCTTCGTGATGGGGTAGCCGGTCGCGATGATGGCTCGCGACGCCTCCTTGGCGGCGTGAACGGTCACGCTCGGCACCGTCCCGCTCGTGATCGCTGCGGCCCCCATCGTCGTCGTGGTCGACACGACGCGCCGCCAGCGGTAGCGCTCGAAGCCCCAATCGAGGAGCTTCCGCATCTGCGAGAAACGCGCGTTCTTTGACTTGGCTTTGAGCACGACTCCGACGAGCTCGAGGTTGCCGCGCTTGGCGGCGCCCACGAAGCAGTATCCCGCCGCGTACGTGAAACCGGTCTTGACGCCCTCGATACCCCGATAATGCCCGAGCATCTCGTTAGTCGCCTTGAGGCGCTTGGGCTTTCGGGCCGGTCGCGTGAGCACGACCGACTCCATGAGCACAGTCTTGCGCAGGAACGGATCGGCCATGACCTTGCGCGCGGTCACGCTCAGGTCGCGCGCACTCGAGATCTCGCGCTTGCTCAGCCCGTGAGGATCCACGGCACGCGTGTGCGTGAGTCCGATCTCGGCGGCCTTCTTGTTCATGAGTGCGACGTAGGCCTTCTCGCTGCCCGCGATGTGGATGGCGAGGGCAGAAGCGGCATCGTTGGACGACGCGACCATCGTGAGCTGCAGCAGCTTGCGAACGGTGACCTTCTGGCCCCTGACGAGTCCAACGCCGTCTTCCGTGCGCGCGGACTTCGCCGGAATGGTCACGACGTCGTCGAGCTTGGCCCGGTCGCGCGCAACAAGAGCGTTGAGCATCTTGATGCAGCTTGCGACGTGGCGCTCGGTCTCGCGGCTCTTCGACCAGAGCTGCTGGCCGCTCATGGTCACGAGCGTCGCGGATGGAACCGTGACGGGAGGGTTCTTCGTGACCGCGTACGCTGCCGCAGGCTGACCCGCAAGGAGCGCCAACGCGCATGCGAGCGCCACCGTGCGCATACCGATGCTGCCATCGAACCGACGAGCTGCCACAGGCGCCCTCCTCCTCGAGGAGTATACAGCCGCAGCCGTCACGATGCGCTCTGCGAGGCCCCCGGCGCTTCTCGGCGGGCGTTCTTGATCGCGTACATCCTGGCATCGGCCGACTTCTCGAGTTCGTCGAGTTCTGGCCGGGTGCTCGATCTCGACCATGCGAAGCCGCTGCTCGCCTCGACGAGATAGGGACGATCGTTCGTCGCGTTGAATAGCTCGAGGGCACTCTGCAGACGCTCATCGAGACGTCTGACCATGTCTGCATCGGGCGTCTTGACCAGCACGAGGAACTCATCGCCGCCGATACGCGCGATTAGGTCGGCCGACCGCAAAGCACGCGATAGCACTCCCGAGGCATCCTTCAGTGCCCGGTCACCCTGAGCGTGCCCGAACTCGTCGTTTATGGACTTAAGCCCATCGACATCGCAGTAGATCAGCCCGATTCCGATGCCCTCGGCGGCAGCCGCGGCGAGGACTCCATCTGCCAGCACGTCATAGGCGCGACGATTATAGAGTCCTGTCAGCCGGTCGGAGTTTGCGGCCTCCTCGAGCTCAGCTGCGTGCGCGAGCTCGGAGAGCTTACGGCCGGTGATGTCCTGCAGCACGCCCACGATTGCAATCGGCCTCCCGGAGCGGTCGCGCTCAACCCGTCCGTTGGTTGCCATCCAACGGGTCTCACCGTCGGGTCTCGTCACCCGGAAGTCGATTGTCGCGGCATCGGTCCCCCAAGGCTCCAGCAGGTCATCGACCATGAACGGCTCGCGATCGTCAGGGTGCACGTAGTCGATGAAGCTGCCGATCTCGTTGCCTGGTCGGCTGGCCGGGTCGAACCCGAGCACCCGCTTGTACTCATCGGACCACTCGCCTTGGCCGGTCACGAGGTCCAGCCGCCAACTGCCCACGTGCCCGATCGACTCCACCTGGGCCAGTCTGGCGCGCTCGGCTGCGATGACGAGCTCGGCGCGCTTGCGCTCAGTGACGTCCTGGATCGTGCCGAAGACGCGTTTGGTCGAACCGGCACCATCCGCTTCGCACTCGGCAAGCATGTGAATCCAGCACTCCGCCGGGTCTTCGCCGCAATTTGCCCTGCACTCGATGTCGACTCCCACACACCGGTCGATCGAGTCGCGTAGTTGAGCCTCGACCCAGTCACGGTCATCCCTGTGGATGGCCGTGAGGAACAGTGCGAGCGTGCCGTGGCCATCACTCGCATTATCGACCAGACTCGAGAGTATCGGTGAGCCGCTCCAGCAATCCGCGCGAGGGTCGTACGCAAAATGGCCGAGCCGAGCGATGCGCTGCGCCTCCCGAAGCCAGTATTCGCTCTCACGCAATGCGTCCTCGGCCTCACGCGCATCCGTGACGTCGTAGCCGAACACCGCAATCTGGACGACCTCACCGCGGATCTTGACCGGTGCCAAGGAGTTGAGTATCCGGCGACCATCGCGCTGATCCTCAAACGAAACGGGCATACCGGTGGCTGCGACCTGCGCGATGTACTCCCGACGCTGCGACGCAAGTTCGGGCGGTACGAAGTCGTAGATGCTCCGACCGATCATGAGCGCCGGATCCTCGGCACCAAGCCGCCGGGCGGAAACCTCGTTGAGCGCGATGATCGTGCCGTCCAACTCAAGGAGAAACGCGGACTCAGTGATCGCGTCGAGCAAGGAGTCCAGTGCGAGCGTTCGCTCGAGCACTGCGGACTCCGCATCGCGGGTCTCCGTTACGTCCTGGATGAACCCGTGAACCTCGATCGGCACGCCATCAGCGTCGTCGACCCGCTCGGTGGTCGCCAAGATCCAGCGCATGCCGCCCTCAGGAAGCATGACCCGATACGTGACCGACCCGAATCCTGTGCGCTCGGTCTCCATGACCTGCTGCTCGAACGAGGCACGATCGGCGGGGTGGATGACCCCCTGTATCGCCTGCATCATGCTGCCGTGCACCTGCGCCGGGTCGACACCGTGGAGGCGACAGGCCTCGTCGCTGACACTCGCTTCACGGTTCACCAAGTCGAACCGCCAGTTGCCGATGTGACCCTCGGACTGAGTACGAGCGAGCAGCGACCGCTGATCCGCCAGATCGCGCACCCGAGCGCTTCGGGTGATGTCTCGGACCACGCTGATGAGCGCTCGTTCTCCGCTCTTCTCGACCGGCGCGGAACTCACCTCAACGAGCATGCGTGTGCCGTCCTTGCGGCGGTGACGGGCCTCGAAGTAGACACCGCCGTGCAACGCCTGCTCGACCTGGCGGTCCACGAGATCGACTTCATCGGAATCGCGTATCTCGAGAACGGTCATGCCGCGGAACTCATCGATCGAGTAGCCGTACGTGCGCAGAGCGGACTCGCTCACGTCCAGAATCCGCTTGTCGGGCGACACCAGGAAGATCATGTCGCCGAGACGAGCGGATACATCCCCCAAGTTGATGTCGGAAAGTAGCATGCGCCCCCCTCAGACACCCAGCCGACACTCACTGAGAAGTGAATACCCACTCGCGGCCCGCGTGCTGCGCTGTACCGCCTTGGCGAACGGGTCAGGCGAGGCGACCGGAAGCGCTTGGCACTCGCTCGCTCGTCTCGGCGACGAGATAGAGCGGGCGACGGCGCACCTCTGTGTAGATGCGCCCCATATACTCGCCGAGCGCCCCGATCGTCAGCAGCTGAATGCCGAACAGCATGAGCACCAGCACGACGATCGAGCTCCAGCCGCGCACCGTGGTGATGATGCCGGTGAAGCGAAAGACGATGATCGTCGCAACGCCGATGAACGCGGCGGCCGAAGTCACCACCCCGAGCCAGGTCGCGATGCGCAGCGGCCTGACCGAGAAGGACAGCACGCCATCGGCGGCCAGCTTCATCATCTTGCCGAGCGGATACTTCGTGGTTCCGGTCAGCCGCGGCTCGCGATCGAACCCGACGATCTCACTCCGAAAGCCGAGCCACGCGACCATGCCACGCAGGTAGCGGCTCTGCTCGGGCATCTGACCCAGGGCGTCGACCGCCTTTCGGCTCAGCAAACGAAAGTCGCCCACATCGACGGGGATGTCGACATCGGTCATCCGGCGAAGCAGGCGCGTGTACGCCACTGACGACGCCTTCTTGAATGCGGTCTCACCGTCGCGCTTTCGCCGTGCGGCGTACACGATCTCCGCACCCTCCCGCCATCGCCGGACCATCTCGACGATGAGCTCGGGGGGATCTTGAAGATCGCCGTCGATGGTTGTCACGGTGTCACCGCGAGAGAAGTCGTATCCCGCCGTGGTCGCGATCGGTTGACCGAAGTTGCGACTCAGCCGCACGAGGCGTACGTGAGAGTCGTCCTGCGCGATGCGCTGGAGGAGGTCCCAGGTCGCGTCTCGACTGCCATCGTCAACGAAGACGATCTCGTAGTCGTCGCCCTGAAGGTCCGCGAGCGCAGCGGTGCACCGTGCGTGGAACGCATCGACGGACTCGGCTTCGTTGAACACGGGGACGACGACGGAATGCAGTGCACGACCGCTCACGACGTCCCCCCTTCCAGCCTGCTACCCGAGAGGGCTACTCCCACTCGATGGTGCCCGGCGGCTTGCTCGTGATGTCGTAGGCGACACGGTTGATGCCGTCGACCTCGTTGATGATTCTGTTGCTCATCTTCGCAAGCAGGTCGTGAGGCAGGCGCGCCCAGTCAGCCGTCATCGCGTCAGCCGAGGCGACCGCTCGGATGATGATCGGGTGGCCGTAGGTGCGCTCGTCACCCATCACGCCGACGCTTCGGATGTCGGGAAGCACGGCGAAGTACTGCCACACCTCGCGGTTCTCGTCCCACGCGCCGATCTCTTCGCGAACGATGGCGTCGGCACGACGCAGCGTGTCGAGCTTCTCGTGCGTGATCTCGCCGATGATGCGCACTGCGAGGCCTGGGCCCGGGAAGGGCTGCCGGTGGACGATCTCATCGGGAAGGCCGAGTTCTGAGCCCACGGCGCGTACCTCGTCCTTGAAGAGCGCCTTGAGCGGCTCGATGAGGTCGAAGTGCACGCCCTCAGGGAACGGAATCAGGTTGTGGTGGCTCTTGATCTTGGCGGTCGCCTTGCCGCCGCGCCCGCCGGACTCGATGACGTCGGGGTAGAGCGTGCCCTGGGCGAGGAACTTCACGCCCTCAAGCGTGGTGGCTTCCTCGAAGAAGACCTTCCAAAACTCCTCGCCGATGATGTGGCGCTTGCGCTCCGGGTCGGTGACGCCCTCGAGCAGACCGAGGTAGCGGTCCTCAGCGCTCACGTGCACCAGGTCGATGTGGAACTGGTCGCGGAAGGTGCGTACGACCTGGCTCGCCTCATCGAGACGCAGCATGCCGTGGTCTACGAAGACGCAGGTGAGCTGGTCGCCTATCGCGCGGTGCAGGAGCGCGGCGACGACGCTTGAGTCCACGCCGCCGGACAGGCCGCAGATGACGCGCGCGTCACCGACCTGTGCGCGGATCGTGTCGACTGCGTCGTCGATGATGTTGACCATCGTCCACAGCGGCGCGATGCCTGCGATGTCGTGCAGGAAGGTGCGGATGATCTGCTGGCCGTGCTCGGTGTGCGCGACCTCCGGGTGGAACTGCGTCGCGTAGAGGCCCCGCTCGGGGTGCTCCATCGCGGCAACGGCGGTGGTTCCGGTGCGGGCGGTGACGACGAAGCCCTCGGGCGCCGTGCCCACGCTGTCGCGGTGGCTCATCCAGACCTGGCTGGTGTCCGGCAGGCCGTCGAGCAGACGGCACCCGGGCGCCGTGACCTCGAGCTCGGCGAATCCGTACTCGCCGATGTCGGTCTTGGGGATCTCGCCACCTAGGTGCAGCGCCATCTCTTGGATGCCATAGCAGAAGCCCAACACCGGGATGCCCAGATCGAGAATCGCGGGGTCCATGTGCGGCGCGCCCTCGGCGTAGACCGAGGCCGGACCGCCCGACAGGATGATGGCGGCGGGCATGCGCGCCAGCACCTCATCGGCGGTGATGTCGAACGGGACGATCTCGGAGTACACCCGCGCTTCACGCACGCGGCGAGCGATCAGCTGCGCATACTGCGCGCCGAAGTCGAGGACGAAGACGGTGGGCTGCGCGTCGTGCTGCTGGATCAACGTCACCTAGCGGCCCATCCCGACGCCCTGGGTGTTCTGGAGTACCTTGCCCTCGGTCTGCAGCGACGGGGCGACCATGACCTCGGCCTTCTGGAAGGTCTTGAGGTTCTCGTAGCCGGTCGTCGCCATCGAGGTACGCAGGCCGCCGAGCAGGTTGAGCGTACCGTCGTTCTGGTGTGCCGGGCCGAGGAGGATCTCCTCGAGTGTGCCGCGGATGCCGGCCTGGACGCGCGTGCCGCGGGGAAGGTCGGGGTGGAAGGTCGCCATGCCCCAGTGGAAGCCACGGCCGGGCGCCTCGGAGGCGCTCGCGAGCGGCGAGCCGATCATGATGGCGTCTGCGCCCACGGCGATCGCCTTGGCGAGGTCGCCGCCGGTGCGCATACCGCCGTCCGCGATGATGTGGCAGTACTTGCCGGTCTCCTCGAGGAAGCGGGTGCGGGCCGCGGCCGCGTCAGCGATCGCGGTCGCCTGCGGAACGCCGATACCGAGCACGCGACGCGAGGTGCATGCGTGGCCGGGGCCGACGCCCACGAGAACGCCGACGGCGCCGGAGCGCATGAGGTGCAGCGCTCCCTGGTAGCTGCAGCAGCCGCCGATGATGCACGGAATGTCGAGGCTCTCGACGAACGCGTTGAGGTCGAGCGGCTTGTCGTAGCTGCTGACGTGCTCCGCCGAGACGACCGTGCCCTGGATGATGAGGATGTCGAGTCCGCCGTCGAGGGCGGCCTGCAGGTAGCGCTCGCAGTTCTGCGGGGTGAGCGAGGCGGCAGCCATGACGCCGCCGTCCTTGATCTCGCGGATCCGCTTGGTGATGAGCTCTTCCTTGATCGGCTCCTTGTACAGCTCCTGCATCTTGGCGGTCGCCTCTTCCTTGTTGAAGGAGGCGATCTGGTCAAGCAGCGGAGCGGGGTCCTCGTAGCGGGTCTGGATGCCCTCGAGGTTCAGGACGGCGAGACCGCCGAGCTTGCCCATGGTGATGGCGAACGCGGGATCAACGACGCCGTCCATCGCCGAAGCGAGGATCGGAAGCGGGAAGTTGTACTCGCGATCCTTGAACGTGAACGTCCAAGAGATGTCGACGTCGCGCGGATCGCGCGTACGCCGAGACGGGACGATCGCGATGTCATCGAATCCGTAGGCACGTCGTGCCGTCTTGCCGCGTCCGATCTCGATCTCCATGCGGAAGCATCCTCCTCGTATGTCGTCACACCCCTTTGGGGCGCATTATCCCTGCTCAACCGAGGTGCGGCGCATCCCGGATACGACGAAACCAGGCAAGCGCCGCCGAGTGACCTGCGTGCGAGATGCCTGGTCCGATTGTGTGCTGCGATGGCCGGCTCGATGAACGCGGGCCGGAACTGAGTGCGCCTCGGTGTCCGTATTCTAGTGGAGCGGCGGCGGTTCGTGAACCGCTGAACGACAAGTAGTTCGCCGATTCGCTACCACTCACCAAATGATGAGCCCTACGGGGCTGAGGTCCTCATCAGAGGCGACATACAAGGAGTAGTCGCCCTCCTCGGATGCCCAAAGGTCGAAGCGATCAGTATAGGTGTCGCTTTGATATGGATACTCAGAGTCCGACGGCGCGTAGACCTCGTAGTCTATGTACTCATCAAGAACACACTCGTAGGTGGTATCCGCATCGAGGTAGACCGAGCCGCTCCACAAGAAGATGTCGTCGTACCCATCCGCATCGGTATCGATCGGCTCGAGGTACAGTTCGCCATCGTCAAAATGGAAGTCGACGCTCGTCTGCTTGCGAGTCGAGGTGCTGACCTTGTAGCCCGAACTCCCGCCGTAACGCAAGTACCAAGTCGCCGAACTCCAGGTGGGCAGGACCAGACTGAAGGTGACCTTACCCGAGGAGTTGGTCTTCTTGGATCCAACGCGTCGTCCGTTGCGGTAGAGGGAAACGGTCTTGCCCCTGAGGATCTTTCCGCCACGGGTCTTGAGCGTGCCGGTCAGACGGGGTGCGGAGTCGTAGTGCTCCGAGGTCGAGCTCAAGGATGCGATAATCTTGGTGCTGGTCTTGGCCATGGCCACCATAGGTGATACGACTATCATCAGCATGGCTAGACCGAGCAGGAGTGCAGCCGAGCGTGTACGGATTGTACCGTTCATCGAAATCGCCTCTCCCTCAATGAAGCGCACCCCGTGCGCGAAACATGACACTCCCCAAGAACTCCTACTTACCCGCTCAGGCCAACGCCTCAAACTTGAATCCGCCATCGATGACGCGCACGCACGCCGCCACGACCTCCGGATCGTAGCTCGTGCCCGAGAACTCCTGCACCTCTCGGGCGGCGGTCTCCATACCCAGCGCCGGCCGATACGGCCGATGCGAGCTCATCGCCTCGACCACGTCGGCGACGCTCAGGATGCGCACCTCAATCATGATTTCGTCTCCCGAGAGCCCATCGGGGTAGCCGGTGCCGTCCATGCGCTCGTGGTGCTGGACCACGACGTCGGCCAGCGGCCATCCGATGTCCACTTCGCCGAGAATCTCGTACGCCGACCGCGAATGTTGCTTGACGAGGTCGTACTCGAGTTGCGTGAGCTTGCCGGGCTTGCTGAGGATCTCGGCCGGAATCGATATCTTGCCGATGTCGTGCAGCTGGCCGGCGATGCGGACACGGTCCGCTGCCTCCTCGCCGAGCCCGAGCTCGAGCGCAAGCCGGTACGCGAGCTCCGCGACCCGACGCTGGTGACCCGCCGTGTACGGGTCGCGCAGGTCAACGGCGCGCGCCGCGACCGAGGTGATCGCCTCGATGTCCTTGTGTGCCCGGTCGAGTTCGCGAGTCCTCTCGGCCACCAACTCTTCGAGCCGACCGCGGTACTCCCCCAGCTCCCGCTCGACACGCACTCGCTCGGTGACGTCCAGGATCATTGCGACGATTGAGCGATCGCCGATGTGGAAGACGTGGGACTCAAACACCCCGTGTGTGTCGCCCGCATCGTATTCGACGACGCGGATGTCGCTTCCCCCCACGCGAGCGATCTGCCTGTTCTTCTCGGGAATGTCTGTCCCTGCGAGACCCGGCCACGCCTCTTCTATCGGAAGACCCGCTATCTTCGCGTGATCGACCTTCATCATGTCAACAGATGCACGGTTTGCGCCGTCGAAGATGAGCTGCTCGTCTGCGTCGAGATGATAGAAGTGCAGTGCGATAGGCGTCTGATCCACGACAGCGAAGTAGCGCGCCTGTATTTCGGCCAGCTCGGCGCGGGCCAGATTGCGCTGCGTGAGATCGCGAAAGACTGTCACGACAGCCCGTTGGCCCTCCCACCACGTGGGAGCACTCGTCACTTCTGCCTCGCGCGGCGTGCCATCAAGTGCCTGCAGAGTGACCTTCATCGGTCGCGAGATCGCGCCAGACTCAGCAACCTCACGAATTCGTCCTGCGATGTGCTCGCGATCAACGTCCGGCATCGCTGCCCAGATGCTCAGCGGCATCCCCTCGTGCTTGTCCAGGGCCAGAAAGCGGACGGCCGCATGGTTCACGAGCAGCGGCGTCTCGCCGTCGTGAACGATTGTGGGGTCAGGGGACATCTCGAACAGCTGCCGATAACTCTCTTCGCTACGCGTGACCTCGGCTTGCGCTTCGAGCGTCTCGGTGAGGTCGTTGACGATGACAAGAACCGCCTGACTTCCCCGGTACGTCGTGGGGGTCGCGCGGGCCTCGCCGATGAAGGAGCTTTCGTCGCTGCGCACGAAGCGTTCGACGAGTGCGCCGACCTCCTCGCCCGCAAGCATCGCGGTGGTCCGCTCGATGACGTCAGCTTGTGACTCCTCATGCACGAGTGAGAGCAGCGGTCGGCCCACCAGGTCCTCGGGTGAGTCGAATCCGAACACGGCGGCGCCCGCGGGATTCGCGAAGATGATGGTGCGGCCATCGTGAAGCGCCGTCGGGAGCGGTGACAGGTCGAACAGGCATCGGTACAGGCTTTCGCCCTCGTCCACGATCGGATCGCGGTCGACCATGAGGACCCCCCGGGAAGCTACACGTTGAACTTGAAGTGGACGACGTCGCCGTCGGCCATCACGTATTCTTTCCCTTCAAGCCGCATCTTCCCCGCCTCTTTCGCACCTTTCTCCCCACCGAGTGCCACGTACTCCTCATAACCGATGACCTCGGCCTTGATGAATCCGCGCTCGAAGTCGGTGTGAATCACTCCTGCGGCCTGAGGCGCTTTCGCCCCGACCGGGACGGTCCACGCTCGAACCTCCTGCACGCCGGCGGTGAAGTAGCTCTGCAGCCCGAGCAGGCCGTACGCCTCGCGGATAAGCGCGTTGAGTCCGGGCTCGGTCAGACCGAGCTCCGCAAGATACTCCGCGGCTTCCTCGGGCTCGAGGTCGGCGAGATCGGCTTCGACCTTGGCGCAGATCGGGATCGGCTTGACGCCATCGATGGGCGCGAAGTCATCGGCGACCTGTGACTCGTCGACGTTAGCGACGTACAGCATCGGCTTCATCGTGAGCAGGTGCAGATCGCGTACGAGCTCGCGCTCCTCGACGGTCATGTCGAGCTTGGCGGCACGATGCCCCTGGTCCATCCACTCCTGCAGACGGTGCAGCACGGCGACCTTCGCCTCGCCCGCCTTATCCTTCTTGGCCTCCTTCTCGAGACGCGGCAGCGCGCGCTCGATGGTGGCGAGATCGGCGAGCACGAGCTCGGTCCGGATCGTCTCGACGTCGCTTTCGGGGTTCACCTTGCCGTCGACGTGGATGACGTTCTCGTCGGTGAAGTAGCGAACGACCTCGCAGATCGCATCGGTCTCGCGGATGTTGGCGAGGAACTGGTTGCCGAGACCTTCACCCTTGGACGCGCCTGCAACCAGGCCTGCGATGTCGACGAACTCGACGACGGCCGGCAGCACACGCTGCGGGCTGACGATCTCTGCGAGCGCATCAAGGCGCGAGTCGGGCACGCTGACGAGCCCGACGTTGGGCTCGATGGTCGCGAACGGGTAGTTCGCCGCGACCGGCGAACCGTTGGCGCCGAGCGCCTTGCGGGTCAGTGCGGTATAGAGCGTGGATTTGCCGACGTTGGGCAGGCCGACGATGCCGAGCGAAAGTGCCACGAGTGAAACTCCTTGCTGAGGGGTGAGGATGCGTGCGCGAGAGTCGCCGCCTGTGTAAGCCAGTGTATTCTGACACACGGCACGGGGGATTTCCCATCGGTGAGGACGCGCATGCGTATCGGGTTCGTCGCAGACATGTACCTACCGCACGTCAGCGGGGTCACCAACCACATCTCGCTGTACAAGCGCTACCTCGAGAGCCTCGGCCACGAGGTCTTCGTGCTGACGTTTGGCGACCGTCACTACGAGGACGCCGAGCCAAACGTCGTGCGCTCCCCCGGTATGCCGTGGGGCTCGACCGGCTGGCGCTTCGCGCTGTCGTTCTCGCACGAAGCCCGCGAAATCGCCGAGTCACTCGACGTCATCCACGTCCACCACCCCTTCCAGAGCGGGCGCATCGCGGCTCCTATCGCCGCGCGCACCGGCGCGTTGCTCGCGTTCACGAACCACACGCGCTACGACCTGTACTCCGATGCCTATGCCTGGTACGTGCCGAGTGCCGTTCGCTACGCCTACCTACGCTCGTCCCTCTCCGGCTTCCTGCGCCGCTGCGACCTCGTGGTGGCTCCCGCCGCCTCGATCGCCGAGTGGCTTGCCGACTTCACCGGCTTCACCGGCGCGACGGTGATCCCCAACGGCATCGACACGGCTGCGTTCGCCGGCTCGACCACGCCCGTCCCCCGCTCCGAGCTGGGCTTCGCCGATGACGACGTCGTCTTCTGCTACGTCGGTCGCCTCGGTCCCGAGAAGAACACCCCGTGGCTCGCCGAGGAGTTCGCCGCGGCCGCCTCGAGCTGTCCACGCGCCCGGCTGCTCGTCGTCGGCGACGGACCGTCGCGGGCCGATGCGCGTGCGGTGCTTGAGCGCGCCGGCGTCGCCGAGCGGGCGCACTTCACCGGCATGGTGCCCTACGACAGTGTTCCCGACTACGAGGCGAGCGCCGATGCGTTCGTGACCGGATCCGTGAGCGAGGTGCACCCGCTGGTCGTCCTCGAGGCCATGGCGGCCGGCCTGCCGGTGGTCGCCGTGTCGTCTCCCGGGATCGCTGACACCGTCGAG
>JAAXWY010000041.1 GCA_013334745.1 Coriobacteriia bacterium | reverse complement strand
ATCGATGACGACCGCACCCGGCTTGAGCCAGTCGCCCTTGACCATCTCGGGCCGACCCACTGCGACGATGACGACGTCACCGCGTCCGACTTCACCGGGCAGATCGGCGGTGCGCGAGTGGCAGAACGTCACGGTCGCGTGCTGGTTGAGTGCGAGCAGTCCCGCCGGCTTGCCGACGTTGTTGCTGCGGCCCACGACGACCACGTTCTTGCCCTTGAGGTCGATGCCGCTCTCCTCGAGCAACACCATGCACCCGGCCGGCGTGCACGACACGAAGGTGTCCTTGCCCACCACGAGGCGCCCGATGCTCTCCGGGTGAAAGCCGTCGACGTCCTTCTCCAGCGCGATCGTCTCGATGACCTCGTCCTCGTCGAGACCCGCCGGCAGCGGGAACTGCACGAGGATGCCGTGGATGTCGGCGCGCTCGTTCAAGCTGCGCACCACGCCGAGCAGCTCGGCCTGCGAGGTGGTGTCGGGCAGCTCGATCTTCTCGGAGAAGATGCCGGTCTCCTCGCACGCACGCACCTTGTTGCGCACGTAGACCTCGGAGGCCGGGTCGTTGCCCACGATGACGACCGCGAGCCCGGGCGTGACGCCCTGCGCCTTGAACTCGGCGACACGCACGGCTACCGCCGCGCGGCGCTTCGCCGAGATCGCCTTACCGTCGATGATGCGTGCAGTCACTCGTCCTCCTAGAGTCGGGATGTCGCAGTGGCGTCGAGCGCGGGGATTGCCTGCGCGAGCAGGTCACGCACCGCCGCAAGAGCCACGGAATCGTCAGATAGGTCGTACACGCCGCCTCCGATGAGGTCGGCCTTCGTCACGCCCTCGTCGCCGGGAACGACGCCGAGAAGCGGGACGCCGGTCGCCTCGGCGGCGGCGATGAGCGCGGGATCGAGCGGTTCGGTCCCGCGGTTGACGATGAGGTAGCGTGCACCGACGGCGATCTTGAGCTCGTCGGCGAGCTGGTTGAGCGTGCCGGCGGTACGGATGCCACGCACGCTCGGATCCGAGACTATGAGCAGCAGGTTCACGTCGCGGGTCGTGCGACGTGAGAGGTGCTCGAGGCCGGCCTCGTTGTCCATGACCACGTACTCGTAGCTGCGCTGCAGGTCGTCGATGCACCCGCGCACGAGGTTGTTCGCATAGCAGTAGCAGCCCGAGCCTTCGGGGCGGCCCATCGACAGGAGGTCGTACTCCTTCTCCTCGACCACGTAGCGCTGGATGTTGAGCTCGAGCCAGGCGTCCTTGCTCATGCCGCCCGGGTTGGCGTCCGGGTGCTCGAGCATCTGCTCGGTGATCTCGCCCACCGAGCGCTCGACTTCGGTGCCGAGCGCCTCGTGCAGACACGCGTTGGGATCGGCATCGACAGCGAGCACCGAACGGGCGCCCATCTCGCGCAGCGCGCGCACCATGAGCGCGGCCGTCGTGGTCTTGCCGGTGCCGCCCTTGCCAGCGAGTGCGATCGTGAAGGCCATCGCTACACCACCGCCTTCTCGGAAAGCCGAGCCGCGCGGATCTCTTCGGTGCGCGGGAACAGCGTCAGGTTGGTATGCGGGAGGAACAGCGCCGAGGTGTAGTTGTCCATGAACCCGGCGTTGACCGAGAGCTCGAGGTAGGTGACCGTCTCGGCGGTGCGCTTGGTAGTGCGCAGGACCTCGCGCGAGCCGGCGACGAGCTTGGCACCCAGCAGCGATCCATTACCAAGGAACACGAAGCGCTCCGGGGCGATCTCGGGCACCATACCCAGCGCGACCACGCGCTCGAGGTCGAGGTAGTGGCCGAAGCCGCCTGCAATCACGACCTCCTCGATGTCGTCCATGCTCAGGTCGAGACTCTCGACCAGCACTGCGATGCCCGAGTAGATCGCGGCCTTCGCACGCATGAGGTTCTCGACGTCGACCTCGGTGAGCACGATGCGCTTGCCCGTCGCGCTCTCCTCGGCGCTCGCGAGCACGTACTCCAGCCCGCGCTCGCCTTCGACGAGGTAGGGCGAACTGTGGTCGGTGCGGAACTTGCCGTCACGGCCGAGAGCGCCGCACATGAACAGCTCGGCGGCCGTGTCGATCAGGCCGCTGCCGCAGATGCCGAGCGGCTTGACGCCGCCGATGGTCATGATGGTCGGCTCGAGCGTCTCGTCGTCGATGCGCACTTGCTCGATGGCGCCGTTGGCCGCGCGCATGCCGTGCAGGATGCCGCCGCCTTCAAACGCCGGACCCGCCGAGCACGAGCACGACACCAGCCACTCGTTGTTGCCGAGCACGATCTCGCCGTTGGTGCCAACGTCGATGAACAGCGTGAGCTTCTCGGTCCACGGCACACCCGCGGCCACGAGGCCTGCGACGATGTCGCCGCCGAGCCAACTCGCGGGACACGGCACCACGTACATCCGGGTCGCACGCGCGGCCGGCAGCCCGAAGTCGGCGGCGCGCATCCACGGGAACGTTGACGCGGCCGGAACGTAGGGCGAGGTGCGGATGAACTCGGGCGAGATGCCGAGCAGCAGGTGCGACATCACCGTGTTGCCAGCGACGTAGTAGGCGACGATGTCGTCTGCCGAGACCCCCGAGGTCGAGAGCGCCTGCTCGACGAGCCCCTTGATGGTCCCGATGACGAGTGCCTCGAGGTCCTCGAGGCCGCCGGGCTTGGTCGACGCGATCACGCGGCTGATGACGTCCTCGCCGCGAGACACCTGCGCGTTGTACTCACTCGCTGAAGCGACCACGTCGCCGGTGTTGAGGTCGACGAGCGCGATCTCGACCGTCGTGGTGCCGACGTCTACGGCCACGGCATAGTGCCTCGCGCTCGTGTCGCCGGCCTGGAAGCCGGTCACGACCGGTGCCGAGTCGCACGGTTCGCTCGCGAACGCGGTCACGACCCACTCGCCCTCGCGCACGGCGTATGGAAGCTCGCGCAGCGCGGGCAGCGTGATCGATGCGGTCTCGACGCCGTGGGTACGCTTGAGCGCTTGGCGCACGCGCGTGGCGTCGTTGACGTTGTCCTGCACGGTGGGCTCGTTCATGCGCAGCACGCGCTTGGCGACGGGCGGGGGCGATCCGTGCTTGGGCAAGCGAATGGCGTGCTCTTCGGGTGTGAGTACCGCGTTCGGGCGGCGCGTCGATGTTCCACGCGCGGGAGCCTGACCGGGACGCGCCTCTATCGGGACGCGCACGGTCACATCGCCGGTGACGGTGCTGACGCACGACAGCACGTATCCTGCTGCGACCTCTTCGCGGGTGAGCTTGGCACTGCCCTTCGTGTCGACCGAGCCCGACTCGACGACCATCTTGCACTTGCCGCAGGTCCCGTCGCCGCCGCAGCTCGCACTCACTCGGACATCGGCGAGCATCGCGGCACGCAGCAGGTTCTCGCCCTGCCCGACCACGACAGTCGTCCCTTCCGGTGTGAATGTCACCTGCGGCATCTGTACGGACCCTTCCTTCGCGGTCGCCTAGAACAGGCCGACCACGTTGCCCTTCTCGTCGAGGTCGATGGAGTCTCCTGCCGGAACCTTGGGCAGACCCGGCATCGTGCGCATGTCACCGCACAGCGGGTAGAGGAACCCAGCACCAACTGTGGCGCGGATGTCGCGAATCGGCAGGCGCCAGCCGGTGGGCCGGCCCTTAAGCGCCGGGTCGTGGGAGAGCGAGAGATGCGTCTTGGCCATGCAGATGGGCAGCTTGTCGTAGCCCTGCTCGGTGTAGAGCTTGATCTTGGCCTCGGCGGCGGGCAGATAGTCCACGCCGTCGGCGCCGTAGATCTCGGTTGCGATCGTCTCGATCTTCTCCTTGATGCTGGCGTCGTCCGGATAGAGCAGCTTGAACTCCTTGGGCAGCTCGCACGCTTTCACGCACGCCTCGGCGAGTGCGGCTCCCCCGGCACCGCCATCGGCATGCACCTTGTGGGTGACCGCGAAGTCCGCACCGGCAGCGAGCGAACGCTCGATGACGAACGCGTGCTCGTTGTCGGTGTCTGTGGGGAAGTGGTTGACCGCAACGACTACCGGCACGCCAAACTTCTTCATGTTCTCGATGTGCTTCTCGAGGTTGCAGATGCCCTCGGCGATCGACTCGATGTCTTCTGTCTTGAGGCGCTCGTCGAGCGGCTTGCCGGGACGGACCTCGAACTTGCCCGACGAAGCCTTGAGCGCTCGGATCGTCGCGACGATGACCACGCAGTCGGGCACGAGGCCCGAGATGCGGCACTTGATGTTCATGAACTTCTCGGCGCCCATGTCGGCACCGAAACCGGACTCAGTGACCACGTAGTCGGCGATCTTGAGCGCGATCTTGTCGGCGATGATCGAGTTGTTGCCCTGCGCGATGTTGGCGAACGGTCCGGCGTGGACGAGCACCGCGCCACCCTCGAGGTTCTGCATGAGGTTGGGCTTGATGGCGTCCTTCATGAGCACGGCCATCGCGCCTGCGCACTTGAGGTCTTCTGCGGTGACGGGAGCACCCGCCTTCGTCTGGCCGATGACGATGCGGCCGAGGCGAGCGCGCAGGTCCTTCAGGTCACTCGCGAGCGCCAGGATCGCCATGACTTCGCTGGCCACCGAGATGTCGAAGCCGGTCTCGCGCGGCACGCCGTCGAGCTTGTTGCCCAGGCCGACGATGGTGTTGCGTAGCGCGCGGTCGTTCAGGTCCACCACGCGACGCCAGGTGATCGAGTACGGGTCGATGTCGAGCGCGTTGCCGTGGTAGAGGTGGTTATCGATGTAGGCGGCGAGCAGGTTGTTCGCCATCGTGACCGCGTGCACGTCACCGGTGAGGTGCAGATTGAAGTCCTCCATCGGAACGACCTGCGAGTAGCCGCCGCCGGCCGCGCCACCCTTTATGCCGAAGACCGGACCGAGGGAAGGCTGGCGGATGCAGGTGATCACGTTCTTGCCGATGTGGTGCAGCGCCTGACCCAGGCCGACGGTCGTCACGGTCTTGCCCTCGCCAAGCGGCGTGGGGTTGATCGCGGTCACGTCGATGTAGCGGCCCTGCGGGCGGTCACCCAGACGTTCGAGTACCGAGAGGCTGATCTTCGCCTTGTAGTTGCCGTACAGCTCGAGCTCCTCGGGAAGGATCCCGACTTCGGCGGCGATCTCGGTGATGGGGCGAGTCTCGTGCGCCTGCGCGATCTCAAGATCAGACTTCATGCTGCTACTCCGTTCGAGAATCGAATGGTGCCGGCAACTGCGAAAGCCCCTGCTAGCGTTGTTGCGACGCCCCGGGACTTCTGGAGCCAACCTTACACGGACTGACTATGCGATTCTTCCCCCGTTCGCTTGGCGGCGTATAGCGCCCCGCGTGCGGACTGGCCTGCCCCGCGGGGCGGCAGGCGGTGCCGTCTTTCAGCGCTAACGCCGCTCGGGGGCGTATGCAGCCCTCTCACGGCGTGACGCGCGCCACTCACGTCGCCCACTCGCGCCTATGCGTGCCAAAGCGCCCCTCGGCCACGCTCCACGCACGAGCTAGGCGTCTTCATCCCCCTCGGCTACGGGCGCATTTCCGGCCCCCGCCTCCGCTGCAAGCCGTTCACGCCACATATCGAGGAGTTCCCGCAGGTCATCGCGGGGGTTGTAGGCAAGGTCATCGGGCAGCTCGAGGGTGTCGAGCACTTCGAACTCGTAGCCCTCCGAGCCGATCCGGTTGAACTCGGCCTGCAGCGTCTTGTCGGGATGAGAGCCCATCTCAAGTTGAAAGCGCTGCCGGTTCGCCATCGAGGGCAGGTCGACGCTCGACGAGAGGTATGCGTAGCCACCCGGCGCGAGCCGCACCCGGAATATCCCCACCGGTCGGCGCTCTTCGCGATATGCCCTCGATGCCGCTTTACGATCGGTCGCCATCGACCGTCCCCCTCGTCCGTGCGGTGCTACTGCGGTTCGATCTCGATATCCACATTCGCGTGGCTGCCCGCTTCGTCAAGGGCGCCCATCCACTCCGACTCGGAGAGTCCGGGCGGTACGCGAACCAATGCGTCGAGGTCGAACAGCGCGATACCGCTGACGGGAGCGCTTGAGGTTCCGGTCTCCATCGACTCGATGCTGATCCCCTGCCGAGACAGTCCAGCAGCTATCTCGTGCACGATTCCCTCGTGATCGGCGCCGTGAACCTCGACTCGATACGCCGCCCACCCTTCGAGATCGCTCGCCTTGGACGCGTCGGTCACAGAGGTCGTGACCTTGTAGCCTTCGGCCGTCAGGTGTGCGACTGCCGCATCGAGCTGCGCGACCTTCTCGGCGGGCAGCGAGACGCCCACGAGCACAGCGAACTCGCCGCCAAGCCGGACCATACGGCTCGTCTCGACGTTGCCTCCCAGCCCAAGCAGCACTCCTGTGATCTCCTCGACTATGCCGACCCTGTCCGGACCGGTGAGCGTGAGAACCATCGTGGTGCGCATGAATTCGTCCTTTCGGAGTGGCGCTCGGCCTACGAGCCGTTGATGGAGAGCAGCTCGACCTCGAACTTCAGGGTTGCGTTGGGCGGAATGACTCCCGGATACCCACCGGGTCCGTAACCCATGTCTGACGGGACGATAAGCTCGCGCTTTCCGCCCGCCTGCATACCGAGCAGCCCCTCGTCCCACCCCGCGATGACCTTGCCATCGCCCACGACGAACGCGAACGGCACACCGGAATCGACAGATGAGTCGAACTTGGTGCCGTCGGTCAGCCAACCGGTGTAGTGAACGCTGACCTCGTCACCCTTCTTGACCTTGTCGCCCGTGCCCTTGGACACGTCGGTGATCTTGAGCTCGGTGACTTCGGCCGTGGTCTCGCCGGTGGTCGCCTCGGCCTCACCGGGGGCGGTCGTGCTTGCGGCTACCGACGGCTTGGACGCGCTGGGCGCAGGGGTTGCCGGATCGGTCTTGGGTGCGGCTGAACAGCCGACCAAGGCCGTGAGTGATAGCACGATGGCGAGAGCCGAGAGGACGTGCTTCGCAGACTTCGTGCAAGAGATGTTTGGTGCCACGGTGACCTCCTGGAATCATTCGCGAACCAACGCCGCGCAAACGATGCGGACTCACCGCTCACTCTACCATCGGCCGAAGGGACTCGGACCGCTACTGGTCGACGAGCGCCTCCACTGCGATGAACTCACAACTCGCCGCTAGCACCCACCCGTCCAACCCGAACGACGGCGAGATGCGAAACGCCCGGGCACCCGACTCGACGATGCGCGATCGCAAGGCCTCATCGGAGGTGTTCCATACCCCGGGCCAACCGTGCTTGCGGCCCGCCTCGAACAGACCTGCCTGCTCGCCGAGTAGTTCCTCGACCGCCCACTCCTCTACATCGAGGAGGATGTTTGCTTCGAGATTGTCTCCCGCGAGGTGATACGCGAGGATGCCCTCGAACACCACGTCTGTGGACTCGACGGTCGCGGCTTCCTCGTAGACCGTGTGAAGCACGATCCGGCGCGCTCGGCCATCGACTTCGAAGCCGATGACGCGGTTGTCGTGGACCGATCTCATCGGCGAGACGCTCCCTTCGGACGAGCCACCGCCAGGCAGCTTCCGCCAAACGGCACACTCCGGCCAGCTCGAATGGCGGGCAGCTCGGCTGCGAGCATCCGCTCGGCGGCACGCGCCGCCACACCTCCGCCGACCGCATGGTCGCGTGCGGTGGTGCCCTGTGAGGGGGAGCCACGCAGCCCCAGCGCGGTGGGAATCGTGCGACTGACCAGGATCGGGACGGGCAGCGCCCAGAAGAAGTAGGACCGGTACTCGACTTCGAAGCCCGATGACTCGAGCACGGCATTCAGTGAGCGCGCGGTGTAGCGGCGGTAATGGCCGATGAACGCGTCCTCGGCGGACCACAGGCCCGGATACGAGGGGACGGCAACGTAGAGCCGACCATCGTCGCGCATCTTCTCGCGCACGCGACTCAGCAACCCTGCGTCATCCTCGAGATGCTCAAGCACGTCGAAGAGGCCGACCGCCGGCAGCGAACCATCGGCCAAACCGGCCTCGGCCAGCGTGGCGCAGATGACGTTTTCGACGCCGCGCGCCCGCGCGTTGCGTGCTCCCTCGGCCATCGGCTCAACGAGCACGACCTCGCGACCGGCCGCCTGCAGCGCTGCGGCTGCGTGCCCGTTACCGCCGCCGACATCGAACAGCACTCCGGGCGGCTCGAACCGACCGATCACGGCGGCAACTACCTTGTTGCGATGCCGGAACCAGAACGAGTCATCCTCGACGGTGAAGTAGATGTCGTGCCCGTCATCGGGATATGAGACGTCCGCAGACGCGCCCTTGGTGACCCAGTAGCCGTCCGGATGCTTGGCGAGTGATGTCGTGAACTCCGAGATGACGTCCCCCATGCCTTCCCCCGAGCTCCCCTGCGCCGCGCAGCACTGCGCGCCTGACTCTCCCACCATAGAGCATGCAGGCGGACGCCCACCACACCGCAAGCGCGCCCGTGTGCCATCAGCCCGCCGATGCGATACCGTTGCGCAAAGAGTCGCCACTGCCCGAGATTGGCCGCGAGATGGTCACAGAACCCGAGAGCCAGAAACCGAGGCGTCCCCCGAGGAGCCGTACCGACGCGCGCGCCGCAGCGCGGCGTGAGCGCGAGCGCCGATACGCACGCACTCGGCTCTTCGTGGCGGCGATCGCAGCGGTTCTGGTACTGGCAGCCGGCGGTCTCTTGGTGCGGGGTCTCGTGGCGGGACGTTCCGATCGGACACCCCCCTCGGTGACCACCACGCAACTCGCCACGACGGCGCCCGCCGAGCCCACTACTACCGCACCGGCGTCGGTGACACCGACAGCTTCGGTCGAGGCATCATGGACGGCTTCGAAGAGCGGCCAGTTGGTCAAGAAGGTGAAGCGCTTCACCACTGTGCCTGCGCCCAAGGGGCTCGCGATCACACCGGATAACCGCGAGGTCTGGGTCACGGCGCTCGTCACGAAGCCCTCCATCGGCATCTACGACCCCAAGACCGGCGCCAAGAAGGGGCAGGTCAATCTCGGCAAGAACGGCGCCGTCGAGGTCATCTTCAACCGGGCGGGCACCCGGGCCTACGCGAGTCAGATGCAGAGCCATCGCGTCTACGAGATCGACGTGAAGGCCCGCCGTCTGCTGCGAACGTTCAACACGAAGTCCTCGTGGACCAAAGTCATCCTGCTCTCCCCCGACGAGAAGAAGCTGTACGCCGCGAACTGGAGTGGCGACGACGTCTCGGTCATCAGCTTGAAGTCGGGCAAGGTGCTGCGTCGCATCAAGACCGCCGACACCCCTCGCGGCCTGTACGCCACCGCTGATGGCAAGAAGCTCTACATCGCATGCTTCGGTGAACAGACGCTCAAAGGCGTCATCCAGGTCTGTAACCTCAAGACAGGCAAGGTCAAGAAGATCGGCAGCGGTCGAGCCATGCGTCACATGGTCGCCGACGAGGAGAACCAGCGGCTGTTCACAAGCGACCTCGGCGACCACTGCATCTGGGTGACTGACCTCAAGACCGACAAAACGAAGTTCTTCGCCAAGACCGACCACATGCCCAACACCATCGACATCTCTCCCGACGGGCGCGTTCTGTTCGTGTCGAATCGCGGCGCCAACAACCCCACGTCCTACAACCTGAGAGGTCCCGAGTGGGGATCGATCCTGCTGCTCGACACGCGCACCGGCAAGCCGCTTGATGCGATCGTCGGAGGCAACCAGTGCACCGCACTCGACGTCTCGAACGACGGAACCCTGCTCGCGTTCTCAGACTTCCTCGACGGCAAGATCCGCGTCTACAAGGTGCCTCCGACCGAGGTTCTGCTTGAAGGCGATGGCGGTGCCTACACGGCTCACCTGCGCAAGGTTCGCAAGGACGGCACGAAGCTGCGGGTGGTGTCGAAGGCGGCCGGAGGCTAGTCCTTCGCCGAGCCCCGATCCCGTCGGTAGTGGTGCTTCGTGAACCCGGCGCCGAGCTCCTCGCTGCCCGTGTGCGCGAACCAGAGTGGCCGCGCGAGTTCGCCAAAGAGCGCCACGCCACCGCCGAGGAGCACCGGAACCCAGGTGATCGTCATCTCGTCGATGAGGTCTTGCGCCAGAAAGCCCTGAATGGTTCGACCCCCGTCGATGTAGAGCCGATCGAATCCGCGTGCACGAAGCAGCTCGACAACGCGTGCGGGCGTCCCGCTGAGAATCTCTGCCCTGCCGAAAAGCTCCGCTGGCACCGATCCAAGCGTCGAAGACAGGACGAACACGGGCTTGTCGTATGGCCAGTCCGAGAAGGTCGCGACCGTCTCAAACGTGACCCGCCCCATCACAACCGCGTCGACGCCCGACATGAACTCGGCAAAGCCGTAGTCGCTGCCGTCAGGATTGGGTATCTGGGTGAGCCAGTCGATACCGCCCTCGGCGTCAGCGATGAACCCGTCGATGCTTGTCGCGATGTAGACCAAATTTGGCACGTGACCGGCCCTACGCGCCCGAGCCGTGCTTGAAACGGAACACCGACCACGTTTCGTCGACGCCGAGCAGCCCCACGGGGCGCATCGCGTACCTCTCGGCGATCGCCCACACGTCGTCACGGCTCATGTCGAGACCGGCCGCCCTCGAGCCCTTTCGATAGTAGACCCACAGAACCGACCCCGACGGCAGCGCCTCGACGGCGGGAGGCATCAGGGCATCGAGCTCGGCCCGGTTGTTCACGAAGAGCATCACGATGGCTGCCTCGGCCTCGGCAACAATCGGGCATCCGTCAGGCAGCCCGAGCGAGTCGACGACCTTCACTACCGGGTTGAGAACCGCGATACGGGTACCGGGCTTGATGCGCGCCTTCTCGGCGACCGTCTTGGATTCAGGCATCTGAGGGCTCCAGCGACTGCATGATGACGTGGACCTTGCGCACAGTGTTGCAGTTCCGGACCGTCATGTGCGAGTACAGCTCTGTGCCGATCAACTTGAGCATCCCGCTGCGGGTGACGTTGGGGCGGTCCACCCGCCACAGCACCGCGCCGTCGGCATACTTCACGTCGTCGATCACGGGCTTGATGATGAGTCGATCCAGAATGCCGGGGTCGTCGACTTCGTCATCGAGAAACATGACGTCGCACTTCATGGTCGAATCATTGACCCAGGTCGCAGGCAGTTCATGAACGAGCGAGCAGATGGTCTGCGCATCTCGGACGATCACCTTCACCGGGAAGCCGAACTCCTCGAGGATCGCGGCCTCCAAGGTTGCCACGAGCGGGGCCGGGGGCGTGGATCCGCTGCGAAACACCACGTTGCCCGAGTTGATGTAGGTCCTCACATCGGTCAGGCCGAGTGCCTCGCACACGGTCTTGAGGCGCTTCATCTCGACCTTGCGATTGCCTCCGACGTTGACGCCTCGAAGCAGCGCGACGTGAATCACCCTCAAGCCTCCTCCGAGATCAGCCAGCAGGCGGCTGCGTGTAGCCCATCGCAGTGAGAACCTGCCCGGCTTGCTCGTTGTCCAGGAAGTGCCGGGCCACAGGCCCACCCTCTGTGGTCTCAACCGCCCACAATCCATCGCTGTACAGGTAGACTCGCACCACCTGCTCGACGTTGAGATAGACCCACCGGTTCCGATCGTTTACGAGCACTACGTTCGCCATGAGGTCCTCCTCGGCTACTTCTTCTTCCAGGGCACAGGCCGCGCCGGCGCCGCCGTGTGCGTATCCCCTGCCGGACTTGCGAGCCGACGCTCGAGCTGGGTGAACGCCGCGATGACTTCGGGCGACTCGAACGCGCGGTTGCGCTTCCCGATCGAAACCTGGCGCAGCACCTTGGCTTTCACCAGCTCATCGATGGCGGCGTTGGCGGCCGTGAAGCTCCTGCCGAGAATACGCGCGGCCTCGTTGACGGTGAGGATGACCGTGCGCGGAAGTGCATCGATGAGTAGGTCGACCGATGAGCCGCGGCGCACGGGAGCGAGCCGCTGACGCCACTCCTCCTGCAGAGCGCCCACCCGGTCCTCGAACTGCATGGCATCTTGAACCGAACGGGTGCACGCGCGTGCGAAGAACGAGACCCACTCGTCGACTCCCTGGACCGCCTCGGGATGATCGTTGGGCAGCTCGGAGTGGAACCGGTCGAGCGACTTGATGTACTCGTCCTTCATCGTCGCGAGAACCAGCGACACCGGCGGACACCACGACGGCGCGAGACCGCGGCGCCTGAGCATGACGTGGGTGATCGCACGACCTGTTCTGCCGTTGCCATCCACGAACGGGTGAATCGTCTCGAACTGGGCGTGAGCGATTGCCGCCTGAGCAACCGCCGGCAGCGACGTGTCATTGCAAAACGCGGCGAGATCGGTCAGCAGCGCCGGGACCTCCTCGGGCGGCGGAGGCACGAATGCCGCGTCCCCGGGGTGGTAGGCGTTACCGCCGATCCAGCTCTGGCCGATACGGACCTTGCCGCCGTGGTCCTTGAGGTCGGAGGATTGCAGCACCCGCTCGTGGATGCGCAGGATCGTGTCGAGCGTGACGGTCGACTCGAGATCGGCAAGCTCCATGGCAAGGTTCATCGCGTCGATATTCGCGAGCACCTCGTCGGCGAGCGAGTCCGGTGCCTCCCCGGTTTCCAGGTCACGCGCGGCCTCTGCGTGGAGGAGCTTGTGCGCGCCAACCACCAGTCCCTCAATCCGAGACGAAGCCTGGGCCTCCGCCCGAAGTAATAGCCGCGCGAGCCCGTCCGTCCGGTCGAGCACCACGGCGTTGCTTGCCAGCCCACGAATCGCCGCTTCGGCCTCGGCGATGTCCGCCGTACAGCCGCCGGTGAAGGTGAACGTGCGTCCCATCAACGGATCGGGGACGAAGGCCTGGTAGTCGAAACTACGCTCCTTCGGCTTCCCGATAAGGCCCTGTTCCCTGGTGACCCACTGCCTGTCGATCATCCTTGGCACAGGTGTTCACCTCGCATTTCGTGGTCAGGCTAACCGGTCCATTGAAGTTTATACCTATAACCTTGAATAACGGTACGGCCCGATGAAGGTTGAGCGGCCAGTGGTCATTTCGCAACCGTGAACGGTTTTCGTGCCGTTCGCCGACACAGGTGGGGGCACCTGAGACGTCCATTGAAGGTTATGCTGCTAACCTTGAATAGCGGCAGGGCGGGATGAAGGTTGCGCCGCGAGTGGTCAGTTCGCCACCGTGAACGGTTTTCGCGCCGTTCACCGGTGCCCCTCCTGCTCAGAAGCCGAGCACTTTCCGCTCGGCAGCGAGCCACTCCCTCGCTTCCTCCATCGTGGTGAAGAGGCGCACGACGATTCCTCGGTTCGTAGTGACCGTGACGAAGAACTCGAAGTCACCGCGCTCATCAGGATCGGGTGTGACCACGAGCGCCTCGCGCATTCGGAAGTCGGCACCGATCCGATCCAGGGTCTCCCCCAGCTCGTAGACGTCGATCACCGAACCGCTGGATGGCAACTTCGTGCAGTCTCCGAGGAAGAGCCACGAGCCCTTCTCGGAGGCGATACGGAAGTTGTCTGCTACGACCTGCTCGAGCTCGGCCAACGACGTGGGCGGCTCGTAGTCGGTGAAGACCACGGCCTCGTCCTCGAGATATGTGATCGTGTACGGCACGACTGCCCCCCCGTCCTGACGGGACTACAAAGGGGTTGTACCCTCACACGCCGCCGAAGCTACAGGTTGAAGCCGCCATGCTTCTTGAAGTGCTCGACGAGCCCGCCATCAGCAAGCAACTGAGCCATGACCGGCGGCAGGGGCGGAAAGTCGATCTCGGTGCCCTTGGTCAGGTTGAGAAGCACGCCGTTCTCCAGATCGACGGACAGCTCGTCACCGTCGTCGATGAGGTCGGTGTCGCACTCGATGACCGGCAGCCCGGTGTTGATCGCGTTGCGGTAGAAGATGCGCGCGAACGTCTTGGCGATGACCGCCTTGGTGTTGGAGTGGATCAGCACCAGCGGCGCCTGCTCGCGGCTCGAGCCCATGCCGAAGTTGGTGCCCGCCACGAGAAAGCCGCCTTCCGGCTTGACCTTCTCGTAGTAGTGGGGGTCGAGTTCCTCCATGGCGTGGTGCGCCATGGCCTCCATGTCAGCGGACTTGAACTTGTACTTGCCGCTGATGATGTAGTCGGTGTTGATGTCGTCGCCGTACTTGAAGGCCTTGGCCTTGAGTTCCATCGATGTCTCCTCGCGGTTTCGCGCCTAGCCGGCGAAGTACTTCCTGGGGTCGGTGATCTTACCTTCGATGACCGAGGCGGCCACGGTGGCCGGGCTGCCCAGGTAGATGAAGCTGTTGGAGTTGCCCATGCGGCCCTTGAAGTTGCGGTTGGCCGTCGAGATGACGTTCTCGCCGTCGCTCGGCACGCCGTTGTGGGTGCCGACACACGGGCCGCAGCCTGGGGTGACCAGCGCGGCGCCGGCCTCGACCAGCGTCTGGATGTAGCCGGCCTCGATGGCGTCGAGCAGGATCTGGCGCGACGCAGGCGCGACGATGAAGCGCACGTCCGGGTGGACGCGACGGCCCTTGAGGATGCTCGCGGCGATCGCGAAGTCCTCGAGACGGCCGTTTGTGCAGGTGCCGAGCACGCCTTCGGCGATCGGGGTGCCCTCGAGCTCCTCGATCGGCGAGACGTTGTCGACTGCATGCGGCTTGGCGATCTGCGGCCCGATGGCGCTCGTGTCGAACTCAAGCGTGCGAGCGTACACCGCGTCGGCGTCGGCGTTCTGAGCGGTCGGCGTCTTCTCGCCGCGACCCTCGAACCACGCGAGCGTCTTGTCGTCGGCATCCATAAGGCCCGCCTTGGCGCCGACCTCGATGGCCATGTTGCTGATGGTCATGCGGGCCTCGACCGACAGCGCATCGATGACCGGGCCGTGGAACTCGATGGCCTCGTAGGTCGCACCATCGGCGCCGATCTGACCGGCGAGATAGAGGATGAGGTCCTTCGAGAACACGCCGGGCTTGAGCTCGCCGTTGTAGTCGACGCGCAGGGTATCGGGCACCTTGAACCACAGCTTGCCCGAAGCCATCGCAGCGGCGCCGTCGGTGGAGCCGACGCCGGTCGAGAACACGTTGATCGCGCCGTAGGTGCACGTGTGCGAGTCGCACCCGACCATGAGGTCGCCTGCGACAACGTGGCCCTTCTCGGGGATGAGCTGGTGACACACGCCCTCGCCCACGTCGTAGACGGTCGCGCCGGTCTGCTTGCCGAACTCGCGCATCATCGTGTGCAACGCGCTGACGCCCTCGATGGGCGACGGCGAGCTGTGGTCCATGACGACCGCGACCTTCTTGGGGTCGAAGACCTCGGTGACGCCCATGCGCTCGAGCGCCCTGATGGCCAGCGGCGAGGTGCCGTCCTGGCCCATCACGAAGTCCACATCGGCGATGACGATGTCACCGGCGTGTGCGTCGGTTCCTGAGTGTGCCGAGAAGATCTTCTCGGCGATGGTCTTTCCGGGCAGTGGAATCAGCCTCCTAGTCGGCGACTACGCGTGTGGCCTTGTCGGCCTGGTACTTCGAATAGATTTCAACGAGCTCCTTGTCGAACAGCGGGCGGTGCAGCTCCACCGTCTGGCGACGAATCGTCGGCAGTATCGCTGCGGCGTCCTCCCGAGAGATCTCAATGCCGTACTCACCGAACTTCATCTCGACCGTTCGTGAGCCCGAGTGCTTGCCCACGACGATCTGACGCTCGAGACCGACCTCCTCGGGAGTGAAGATCTCGTAGGTCTTGGGGTTCTTGATGACGCCGTCGGCGTGGATGCCGCTTTCGTGCGCGAACATATTACTACCCACGACCGGCTTCCACGCCGGAATGGTACGCCCTGCGGCAAGCATCGTGTAGTCGACGATCTCGCGGAAGCGCTCCGTCTCGATGCCGATGTTGAGCCCCTCGATGTACTTGAGAGCCATCACTACCTGCTCGAGTGCGGCGTTGCCCGCACGCTCCCCGAGGCCGCCGAGCGTGACATTGACCCAGGTCGCTCCGGCGTGAATGCCCGCGATCGCGTTCGCCGTCGCCATCCCGAAGTCGTTGTGCGTGTGCATCTCGACCTCGAGCCCCGTGTGCTCCACGAGCTCCTTGACGACCTGATACGTGGTCAGCGGCTCCATGATTCCGATGGTGTCGCAGAAGCGAAGTCGATCGGCACCTTCGGCCTTGGCAGCGGCCGCGTACTCGAGCAAGAACGGCAGTTCCGTGCGGCTCGCGTCCTCGGCGTTCACCGAGACGTAGACGCCGTGGCTCTTCGCGAACGCGGTGGCCTCGCGAATCGAGTTCAGGACCCAGGCGCGATCCTTCATGAGCTTCGTCTGGATGTGGATGTCGCTCGTCGCCAACGAGATGGCGACCGCATCCACGCCGCAGTCGATCGATGACTGGATGTCAGAGATGCTCGCCCTGTTCCAGCCGAGAACGGATGCCTTGAGGCCGAGGTGCGCGATCTCCTCGACGACCTCGCGCTCGTCCCCACCCATGACCGGGATGCCGGCTTCGATCTGGTGGACGCCGATCTCATCGAGGTAGCGGGCTATCTGAACCTTCTCGGCGTTCGTGAACACGACGCCTGCGGTCTGCTCGCCGTCTCTCAGAGTCGTGTCATCGAGTTTGATCTGGCGCTCGCCGAGATGGCTCTCGACCGGCATCTCCCATATCTTCGTGTGCTCGGTCACCCGTGCTATCCCCTCGCGAAGCGGTGTGAGCCACAAGACAGGCGTCACCACCCGGACATTCCGATGTTTCGGGGTACGACGAAACCGGCAGGTACCCCAAGCGTGAGCGGATAGTGTAGCAGCGAGGTGGGACCGCGTCACTTGACGGGCTGCTCGACCCCCAGGAGCGGGTAGAGCTGCGAGTAGATGGCATCGATGCTCGCCTCGTTGAGTCCCTCGGGGTCGACGAGGTCGTGTGCATAGCCATCCTGAGCAGGGAACTCGAACGCCGTCGACGTAGCCGCTATCGACTGCAGTTGGTTCTCGAAGACCCTCTTGGCGGCGCGTGCGTCGATCGACATGTCGGCAGCGTTGGTGATCAGTACCGCTCGTTCCAGGGGACGCTGCCGCGGGGCGGCTTGCGCGAGCCCGTACCCGACGTCGAAGAACGACCCGATGGACTTGATCGAGTACCGGGGGTACGCATCTGCCGGCAGGTGCTTCTCCCTGAGTAGTGGATCCCACCACTGATAGAAGTCGGGCAGCACACGACTCCACGCAACGATCGGCTTGACGAGAAAGCCCGGAAGTATCTTGATGCCGAACAGTGGCGACATCACCACGACGCCGGTCACCTCATTGCGTTGACGGGCCGACCAGGCCGCAAGCGTACCGCCGCCCGAGAGCCCCACGACCTCGACCCGGTCTCCAAGGCCCGCTCCGATGTCGATCGCCTCATCAGCAGCCGCCGCCAGCCGCTCGGTCGTGATCTTGGAGAGATCGCTGGTCATCAGGTTGCCCTCCCCATGCTCGGGGAGTCGCGGGATCAAGACGTTGTAGCCGGCATCGGCGTAGACCTTCCCGATCCGTTCGAACTGTTCGGGATTGTTGGTGAAGCCGTGGAAGATGACCACCGCCGTGGTCACCTTGCTCCCCTGGCCTATGAAAATGGTCGGTCGGATGATGCCATCGCCATCGCGCGCCTTCAGTGCATCGACCCGCGCAAGCGCAGCTTCGTAGGTCGCCGTTGGCTGAGGGTTCGAGCCGGGAGCGTTGACCCTCAGGCCCAACACGAGCAGCGCCGTAAGGGCTGCGACGATCACCAGCAGGACGCCTGCAACCCACCCAGCGATAGCAAGTACGCGGCGTACCTTCTCGGTTGGCTTCTTCATCGGACACCCTTCGCGTACTCGCTCTTGAACCTGCGACCCATCATCCTACATGCGCTCCTCGACGCGTTGCGCATGCGACTCTTCGGAATCCACGTCATGCGACACCGCGCCGCCCGATGACAGCACTCGTTGAGCTGCGACCGGAAAGACGAGTGCGGAGATCAGGCCCGCGATGACCAGCGCTGCGCCGTTGACCGGACGCACAATCCCGATTTCGCCTCCCACCGTAACCGCCACGACGATGAATGAGAGGTTGGTCGCCTGGAGAAGTCCGGCGCCCGCGGTCTCGCGCCATGACAGGTGACGGCGGTACACCATCGCCGGAAGCCCGCGTACCGCGAGCAGCATGAGGAGGAAGAACGCGACCCGCAGCAGCTCGGTCGGATCGGCCGCTTTACTCAGATCGAGTCGCAGTCCGCTCGACACGAAGAACACCGGAACGAAGAAGCCGAACCCGATCGCCTCCAGCTTGTGTCGTAGCCGCTCTTCGAACTGGTCGCCCTTGATGACGATCCCAAACACGATGCCCGCGAGGAACGTCCCGAGAATCGCCTCGAACCCGAATGTGGTCGCAAGGACCGCGGAGGCGAGCAGTACGAGCAGGGCGAGCCGCACGCGAATCTGGGCAGATGAGTTGTCGAGCCGATCGAGGATTGGTCTGGCCGGCTGCCACCGGGTCGCATACCGCAGCAACCACAGCAGCCCGACGGCAAGTACTGCGACGACGAGCAGCAGTCCCGTCTCGACAATCGAAGACGCGTTCTCCCGCGCGAAGAACACGCCCAGCAGTGCGATGGTGCCGAACTCGGCCACGGCTCCACCACCCAAGACGAACTTCCCAACCGATGAGTCCAGCTCACCGGTATCGCGGAGCACGGGAATGACGATTCCGACCGAGGTCGCCGATAACGCGATTGCCACCAGCAGAGGCGAGAGGACAAAACCTGTGCGGCCCACCACGGTCAGCACGGCGAGCGCGATCGCAAAGGACAGGAAGAACGATGCCGCCCCGAGCTTCATGGGAGCGCCCTTGAGCACATCGAGGTCGAGTTCGAGTCCGGCGAGGAAGAGCAGAAACGCCACACCGACAGCACTGAACACGTTGATCGTCACGTCGGGGTGGATCCAATCCAAGACCATAGGTCCGAGGATGATGCCGGCCACAATCTCGATCGCAATCGAGGGCACACGCAACTTGGGGAAGAAGCCGATGACGAGCGGCACTGCAAACGCAACGCCGCTGACAGCCAGCAGATTGAACAGCTCGACTTCCACTACCCATCCCCCTGCGTTTGTCGCGGTTCGACCCGTGCCGCCTCGGCCCGCAGCACGAGCAGCCGCGTGAGCTCTGCCCCCCACAACGTTACCAGCGCCGAGTAGTAGATCCACACGATCAGCACCACGAAGAACTGGAACGTCCCAAACACGCTGAACTGCTTGGTCGCACTCAGATAGTAGGACAGCCAGAGTTCACCGACCATGAACAGAACCGCGGTCACCAGCGCGCCCGGAAGCGCATCGCGCCACTTGATACGACGGTCAGGAACGACCGTGAACGCAACCGCGAACAGCAGCGCGGCGATCACGAAAGCGAAGACGCCGCGAGCGATGAGCACGAGCGCGACGCCGGAGATCGCGACGCCCATGCCCTGCGCGTAGGACAGTGCCGCCGAGCCGAACACCAGGATGAGCCCGCCGAGAACGATGGCCACCACCAGCGCCAACGCCGCCACGACCAGTAAGGCGAGCGACAATCCGTGGTGATGCAGGAAGGCGCGGATCGGGGTGCGATGCGGCGGCGTCTTCCAGATGACCTGCAGCGCACCCACGAACTGGCCAAAGACGCTCACCGATCCAACCAGCACTATCAGCGCTGTGACGTACGGCGCATACGAGCCCGCCCACGCCGTGACCTGCGCGTATGCGGTGGCCGCCACCGCGCTGGCGTCCGCCACGTTGGAGCCCGCGCTGCCAAGCGCAATCTTGCCCCCGGCCAGGCCGAGAATCGCGTTGAGTGCGAGCAGCAGCGGCGCGAGTGCGAGCAGCAGGTAGTACGACATAGCCGCTGAGATTCGAGGTATTCCGTCCTCGTCGAAGCGAGCGAACGTCTCGAGGATCACGCCCCATATGTCGCGCAGCAGCTCCATACGCTGACTATAGCTCTGCCCACGGCGGGAGGAAGCGCCCGGCGTCCTTGAGCTGCCTGCGATGCTCCTCTGCACATGGGTCGAGCGTCGCCAACGTCGCGTGGAACTTCGGCGAGTGGTTCATCACGAGCGTGTGCGCGAGTTCGTGCAGCATGAGCGCGCCCACGAGATGCGGCGGCATGAACACCAGCGCTCGGTTGAGCGAGATCGTCCGCTTCGCCGAGCACGACCCCCACCGCGAGCGGACGTGGCGGACGCGGGCGCTCTCGTAGCCGAGGCCGACTTCGGCCGCCACGTCGGCGAGCAGCGGCAGCAGTCGCTCGCGCGCCACGCGGTCCAGCCAGCGCGAGAGCGCCGCCAGGCACGCCTCGCCGTCGTCGATGTCCCCGACCACCACGAGCATCCCGCCGGCGAGACGGGCCTGGCACCCCGATGCGCTGCTCACGCGGTACTCGACGGGCCATGCCTCGCCGAACGCTCGGAGTTCCACGATGTCTGGCAGCAGCGCATCGGGGCCCGCGTTGTACGGCCGCAGGGGCTCGTTGTCGAACTCGCCCGGATCGTGCGGCGGCAGCGCGAAAGCGCTCCGGTCAAGAACCAGGTCGCCGCCAATTTCGCTCAGTCCACGGCCGCGCAGTTGGCGCAGCAGCAGCCAGAACTGTTCGAGACCCAGCTTGGGATCGCCACTGCCGCGCAGGTAAAGGTTGCCGTCGAGCCGACCGCTGGCCGGGCTGGTGTCGGCGAGCGCCTCACTGCGCCAGGTATGCGCCGGCCCGAGCAGTTCAAGGCCAGCGTAAGTGGTCAGCAGCTTCATCACCGAGGCCGGGTTCATCGCCTGGCGGGCGTTATGGCTGAGCAGCGCCGGTCCGCCATCAACCGCCTGCAGGAAGAGAGCGACCGAGCGCTCCGGGATGCCCGCCTCCCGGAGCGCCTGGCTGACGGCGGGCGGCAGCCCTGCCGCGCGGGCCAATGGCGCGCCGCCGAGAACGAGCACGATCAGCACCCTACGGGCGATGCGCCTGAGGTTGCCAGCTGGCGCAGGAGCCCGGGAACAGCCCGCCGGTCGGGCTGGCTGCGCGTCAGGCGACGTCTTGGCCGCCGAATCGGGGCTCACACGCTGGCAGCCAAGGCATGCGCTGCCCGCCAGTTTGCGCTGGCCGTCGTTCAGCCATGTTCC
>JAAXWY010000040.1 GCA_013334745.1 Coriobacteriia bacterium | reverse complement strand
GTGGATTCGACATCCCCATGCGCGGTAGCGCGACCGTCACCAAGACCGGCGGTGTGGCCTTCTCGGCGGCAAGCTCCGGAAGCATCTGGCTTGACGAGCTGCGTTACGCGGCAGCCGGAATCACCGACGGCATCGTCTCCTACACGATCAGCGCGAACTCCGGTGCCGGTGGTTCAGTGTCGCCTGTCGGCGCTACCAGTGTCGTGAGTGGAGACTCGCAGGCGTACACGATCGCCGCCAACCCCGGCTATCAGATTGCCGATGTCACCGTAGATGGTGCAGCGGTGGGTGCTGTCTCCTCATACACCTTCAACAACATCACCGCAGACCACACCATTTCGGCGAGCTTCGCTCCCGTCACGTACACGCTCACTGCATCGGCGGGGGCTAACGGCTCGATCTCCCCGGCCGGCATCACCCCTGTGGGCTTTGGTGGCTCGCAGAGCTACACCATCACAGCGAACGCCGGCTACCAGATTCAAGGTGTCACCGTTGACGGAGTCTCCGTTGGCGCCGTGTCGTCCTACGTCTTCAGCAACATCTCTGCGAATCACACCATCGCAGCGACATTCGCGCTCCTTCCCGATACGGCTGCTCCCAGCGCGCCTACGGCGGCAGTCGGATCCGATCTCGCGCCGGATCAGGGCGGGGTGATCGGGGTCTCCTGGACCGCGTCAACTGACAACATCGGTGTGACCGGTTACAAGCTCTACCGCGGCGTGGCGGCAGGCGTCTACGACTCGGTGACCACTCTTGGTGCGGTCAGTTCCACCAGTGTCTCCGGCCTCACGAACGCCACGCGCTACTACTTCGCCGTGTCCGCCCTCGACGCCGCCGGTAACGAGAGCGAGAAGTCACCCGAGTTCTCAGCCGTTCCCACAGACGACATCGCACCCGCTGTCCCCACGGGTCTTGGTGCCGCGGTGCTCGGGACCGATCGTATCCGCATCTCCTGGACCGCCAACGCCGAGTCCGACCTGGCCGGCTACGACGTCTACCGCGACGGGGTCAAGGTCAACGGGGCGCCGGTCGCGAGCGCCTCTTACACCGACTCGGGTCTGACCACCGCGACCGTCTACGCCTATTCGGTGGCGGCGCGTGATGTCAACGGCAACGCGAGTGGACAGACCGGCACCGTGAGTGCGACCACCGCCTCGGAGCCTCCGGCACCGGGGACGTCAGGCACGCTCGATGCCGGCTTCGAGAGCGGCACCGATGGTGCGTTGCTCGCAAGTCCTCCGTGGACGGCTGTGGGTTCTCCGCTGCATCGCGAGTACGACAACGCTCGTGCCAAGGTCGGCACAAAGTCGGCCTGGATCCAAGGCCCGGCGTCGACGTCGTTCGCTGGAACCTTCGAAGCCGAATCCGCCAACATGACTGAGGACGGCGCGGAGATCCGCTTCTGGTTGTACCAGGACACCACGAATCAGAACCGCCGCTTCTACGACAACATCACGGCAGGTGGCACCTACGGCGCCTACCTGGTGCTTCTGGCCGCCGACGGCACCATCCAGGTCAATGTCGCCAAGACCGCCCCTACAGCCGGCTACATCACCGGCTACAACGTGGTCGGCACGCAGACGACCGGCTGGACCGAGTACCGCATCGTGCACAACTTCGGCAGTCAGACGATCACCCTCTCGACGCGCAAGAACGCCGCTGATGCGTGGACGGGACTGAAGAGCGCGGGCGCGAGTGGATTCGACATCCCCATGCGCGGTAGCGCGACCGTCACCAAGACCGGCGGTGTGGCCTTCTCGGCGGCAAGCTCCGGAAGCATCTGGCTTGACGAGCTGCGTTACGCGGCAGCCGGAATCACCGATCCGGTCACCGATGTGTACACCATCACCGCTACGTCTGGCGCTGGCGGCTCGATTTCGCCCTCGGGTGCCCAGAGCGTGGTGTCCGGTGCAGTGGCCTCGTACAACGTCGTCCCGGCGCCTGGTTACGCCATCTCAAGTGTCACAGTCGACGGTCTGAGTTTCGGTGCTGTCTCCTCCTACACCTTCAACAACGTCACCGCAGACCACACCATTTCGGCGACCTTCGCACCGATCACGTACCAGATCACGCCGTCAGCGGGCTTTGGCGGTTCGATTTCGCCCGCTACGCCGCAGCTGCGGGGCTACGGCGGCTCCTCGACCTTCAGCATCACCCCCTCGTCCGGCTACCAGATCGCCGACGTCAAGGTTGATGGTGTCTCGGCTGGCGCCGTCTCGACGTACACCTTCTCCGCCATCTCTGCCAACCACACGATCGCGGCAACGTTCTCACTGATTCCGGCGAGCAGTTACCAGATCACCTCATCCGCGGGCGCCAACGGCTCCATTTCGCCTGCAGGGGCGACGAACGTAGCGAGCGGAGGCTCCCAGGCGTACACGATCACTCCATCCTCCGGCTACGTGGTCGCCGATGTGCTCGTCGACGGAGTCAGCGTCGGCTCGGTCTCGGCCTACACGTTCAGCAACGTCACCGCGGTACACACCATCACTGCGACGTTCACGCCGATCTCCACGGGTGGAGACATGGCGGTCACGCAGTTCAACTGCGATAGCTGCCACGTTCGCGGATCCGCGCTTGATAACCATGACCACCCGTGCGACGCGTGCCATGAGGTGAGTTGGGGCCATGCGGGCACGCCTGCCGACATCCACGCCAACGCGGTCGCCTCGACGTGCGTCCCGTGCCATGATTCCGAGCTGACCGTCGAGCACAACGGTCGTACGACCACGACCGGCGCGGCCTTCACCTGCGCCACGTGTCACGAGACCACCGACCCTGTGGTTCGCGCGGCCATCAATGCTGGCAACAGTGAGTGCAGCGCCTGCCACTCGAACACCGACCACGCTGCGGCTCACGGTTCCTCGGTCGCATCCACCCCGCTCGGCACCACGGGCACGGTCTGCGGCGATTGCCACGTCGCTGACATCCAGGTCGAGCACTCCCTGCCCAGCGCGAGCTCCTCGGCACTCGCTTGCGCGAACTGCCACCCCACGCCGCGCGATACGCTGACGCCCGCATGGGCAGCCGGTTGCGTCCAGGGCGGTTGTCATCCGGCAGGCACGCCCGCCGAGATGCACGGCAACTCCGCGACGGCGCACGCGCCGGCCGCGGGCAATGCCGCGTGCTTCGCCACCGGATGCCATGTCGGCACCGACATCTCCGCGATTCATGCCTCGGCTGCGACTACGGTCGCTGGCACCCCGCGCACTTCGTGCATGGTCTGCCACTCAGGCGGTGTTCCCGCCAGCAAGGACTGCACGACCTGCCACACCAACGACGGCGTTGACTTCCACGCCGCGCAGAATGCAGTTCACGTGTCCGCGACCAACGCCACGTGCTTCGGTGCCGGTTGCCACGAGGCATCCCAGAGCCTCCCCGACGTTCACTCGCGCTACGTGGGGGCTGGCTCGGCTAATCCGCAGTACGCGACCACCTGCGAGCTGTGTCACAAGAACGAGAACCCGAACCGCATTGACTGGGCGGTTCAGCAGCCCAACGCTCGCTGCACCGACTCATGCCATGTGAGCAACCACGAGGGCATGTCCGGTGGTCACGCGACGACGTCGGCAAGCGCGGCATGCACGTCCGCCGGCTGCCATAGCACCGACATCAACACCATCCACGGCACATACAGTGATCTGACCCGTTGCGGCATCTGCCACACGAGCACAGCCAACTGGAGCAAGACTGGCGACTGCGTGAGCTGTCATGACACCGCCAACCCGCATCCGAACATGGAGGCGACGCACACCGCAGCTCCGCCTGCGTCACCGATCACGATCTCGGGCGTGGACTTCCCGGCGCAGACCTGCACCGACTGTCACCCGAACATGGTCATCAGCTCGTCGCACACGGGCGACTGCTCGAAGTGCCATCCCAACCCGCGTGCAAGCGTAGCCCCCGCGTGGGACAAGAGCTGCGTACAGGGCGGATGCCACACGTCTGAGTCCTCGTTGCCGATGCACTCCAACGTCGATACGGCTCACGCGCCCATCGCAGGCCAGACCTGCTACACGACCGGCTGTCACGCCGCAACCGGCGTCAACAGCCTTGCTGAGACTCACTCCAACGCGACGACCACCGTCGCCGGATCCACGCGCACAAGCTGTCAGGTCTGCCACGCTGACGGCACGCCGGCTTCCGGCGCCTGCTCCAGCTGCCATGCCGATAAGGTCGACGGTACGCACGGCGCCACCGCGGCGCACGGGTTCACCACCGGTGCCGACGCCAACGCGGCAGGCGACGCCGGCTGCTCGAACTCCGGTTCGGGTTGCCACGGCACCGATGCCACCTACGCATCGTTCGCCGACTACCACCCCGCCACGGGCTGCGTGTCCGGCGCCTGCCACACCTCGTCCTCCAAGGCGGGTTACGCGGGCAACGGCGACTGTCAGTCCTGCCATGACGGCAGCTACACCAACGCGCCTGCCCGCGCGGCGCTCTCAACCGAGCACTACGTCGAGACCACACACACCGCTTCGGGCCTGACCGCAACCGTCTCGGCCGGTGGTACCGCTTCTGCGGCCTGCACCGACTGTCACGACGGCGCCAGCGGGCTCGCCGGCCAGCACACGGGCATCACGCCTGCGGCGGGCTCGACCTACGGCACGACGATCTCATGCGTCGAGTGCCACAACGACACTCGCGTCAACGGCAACGCCACGATGCTTGCTGGCTGGACTGCGGGCACCTGTGCCGCCTGCCACACCGCAGGTAGCGCGGCTCCGCAGCACGCCACGACGGCCCCGGTCGTGAACACGACCTCAGCCGCAAGCTGCGGCGCTTCCGGTACCGGCTGCCACACCACCTACGACGTCCACGCGCTGCACAAGGACGCCGCGAGCTGTGCGCTCGCCGGCTGTCACGATGCCGCGCAGCAGGGCAAGAAGCCTGCAATCACCGCATGCGGTGAGGCGGGCGGCTGTCACGCGACCGAAGGAACCGACTTCCACGCTGGAGTCGGTGCGGCCCACAACGCCTCAGGCGCCGATGTCGGAGTGGCGAGCACGGGCGGACTGCCGTGCGCGACCTGCCACTTCACCAGCGCATCCGCCACGACGAGCAACACTGTCGTCGAGCACGCCAAGGCGAGTTCCAAGACCACCGGTGGATCCGCGATCACCTGCACCGACTGCCACTCGGCGAGCTACTTCCCGAATGGCTGGAATGCGGCTGCCCCCGCGAGCAACACCTGCGTCGCCTGTCACGCCACCGGTCAGGCCCCTGCGCCGCACACCGGTGTAGCGACGGCGCACGACTACGACACAGTCGCCGGCAACTACGCGGCTTGCTCGGGTCCGGGTACCTACTGCCACAACAGCAACGTCGGTGACATCGCCGACGTCGGTGACCTGCACGCGGCGTCGCGTCCGGGCGATGCATCGTGTACGTCATGCCACAACAACGATGCTCCGCCGACCAAGGGTCTGTGCGCGGACTGCCACGGCACCCGTGAGACCGTTCACGCCCACACCTCGAGCCACAACACCGTTGGCTCAGAGGCGTGCACGAGCTGTCACCCCGATCAGATCGGTCTGGGTGGCCACGTGATCGCGGGCGTCCCGTCCGGCTGTCACACCTGCCACGACAACGACACCCTGACCGCGAACGGCACCCGTTACCTTAAGGGCACCTACACCGCCCAGTGCACGAGCTGCCACAACGACACGGTCATCGGCGCCAAGGACTACACGACCGCTCATTACAGCGAGACCACGCACACGGCTGCACCGTTCACGTCGGCTGCTCAGGGCACCGGTGCGGATGGAACGGTCGAGGCCGAGGGCAAGGAGTGCAGCACCTGTCACACCGCGACCCTGAAGGTCGCGCATGAGACCGTCAGCGTCTCGGGTGGCTCGGTCACCTGCGTCGAGTGTCATACCGACACCACGCTGGGTAGCGCGGCAGTCATCGCCTCCAACTGGGCCAACGACCGCTGCACCGACTGCCACGACACGGGCGCCGCAACCACGCACGACGCGTACGCTGCGGATCACACCGTGTCCACCACCCGCGGCTGCGCGGGCTCGGGCGCGGGCTGCCATGGCTATACCAACCTGGCCAAGCTGCACGACAAGAGCCAGGCCGGTGGAGCGGCAACCGCCAACTCGTGTGCCAATATCGGCTGTCACACCACGAAGGACGCGCGTCCGAGCGCCATCGACGCCGACTCCTGCGGTTCCGGCAGCGTCGGTGGATGCCACGCCGACAAGACGACGGCCAACCACGGCTACAGCGCCGCCAAGCACACGGCGACGCCGGCTGCCGAGAGCTACACCATCAACGGAGCGACCTACTCGTCGCCCGCCTGCGACAGCTGCCATGAGGCGGTTCTCGATGTCGAGCACGCAAAGGCGTCGTCCTCGTCAGCTGCTGCTGGTTGCGTCGCATGTCACCCGACGCCTAAGGACAGCCTGACCCCCGCATGGGACAAGGGTTGTGCGCAGGGCGACTGCCACACGATCACGTCGGCGGCCCCCAAGCACGCCGCTATCGACATCGCGCACATGAATGTCGACACATACGGTTGTGCTGATCCGGGGTGCCACACCGGCGACCTTGCCGCAGTGCACTCCGTTGCCAGCACGACGACGGCGGGCGGCCAGACCCGCACTTCGTGCATGGTCTGCCACGCCGATGGCGTACCCGCATCCAACGACTGCGCGACCTGCCATGCGCCGACCTTCGAGGACCTCAACGTTCTGATGGACGGTCACTTCGCAGGCACCACGCACGTCGCGGCGCCTGCCACGCAGACCGTGACGATCTCGGGTGTCGACTTCGCGAACGTCGGATGTGCGGATTGCCACAGCACTCAGTTCGAGCTGCAGGCGACACACGGTGGTTACAGTTCGTGCACCAAGTGCCACCCGAGCCCGAAGAACACCCTGACTCCCGCATGGGACAAGGGTTGCGCGCAGGGCGGCTGTCACACCGTGACCTCCACGATGCCGATGCACGCGTCGATCGACGCCTCGCACGCGCCGGTCGCCGGTCAGACCTGCTACACCGCCGGCTGCCATGCAGCCGCCGGAACGGCTAGCATCGCTGCCACGCACAAGAACGCTTCGGCTGTTCTCGGTGGCTCGACTCGCACGAGCTGCCAGGTCTGCCACTGGAACGGCACGCCTGCCAGCGGCGCATGCGCCAGCTGCCACGCCGACAAGGTCGACGGCACGCACGGCGCCACTGCGGCACACGGGTTCACCACCGGGTCTGACGCCAACGCGGCAGGGGACGCCGGCTGCTCGAACTCCGGCTCGGGCTGCCACGGTACCGATGCCACCTACGCATCGTTCGCCGACTACCACCCCGCCACGGGTTGCGTGTCCGGCGCATGCCACACCTCGTCATCCAAGGCGGGTTACGCGGGCAACGGCGACTGCCAGAGCTGCCACGACGGTAGCTACACCAACGCACCGGCCCGTAGCGCGCTCTCGACCGAGCACTACGTCGAGACCACGCACACCGCGTCCGGCCTGACCGCGACCGTCTCGGCCGGCGGCACCGCATCTGCGGCCTGCACCACCTGCCACGACGGAGCCACCGGTCTGGCTGGCCAGCACACGGGCATCACGCCTGCGGCGGGCTCGACCTACGGCACGACGATCTCATGCGTCGAGTGCCACAACGACACGCGCGTCAACGGCAACGCCACGATGCTCACCGGTTGGACCGAGGGTACCTGTGCCGCATGCCACGCGACGGGGACCGCTGCACCACAGCACGCCACGACCGCACCGGTCGCCAACGCAACCTCGACACAGAGCTGTGGCGCCTCGGGCCTGAACTGTCACACGACGTACGACGTACACGCGCTGCACAAGGACGCCGCGAGCTGTGCGCTCGCCGGCTGTCACGACACTGCGCAGCAGGGCAAGAAGCCGACGACCACCACGTGCGGATCGGGCGGCGCCTGCCACTCGACCTACACCGCGGGCGCCTCGCACTCGCCGGCCGCCAACCACGCTCCGACGAACTCGGTGCAGGCGAACGCCACCTTCTCAGGTGTTGCCTGTAGCGCATGCCACGTCGTGACTGGTGGTCTGACGGCGGAGCACGCGCTGACGACCTCGGTCAAGAGCACCAGCTCCAACACGTGCCTCAACTGCCATAACAGCGCTGCCTCGACGGCCGCCGTCGCCAACAACTGGTCGGCCAAGGACACGACTGGCGCCTGCGCCGCGTGTCACACCAACGGCCTCGCGATCCATGCGACGGTTGACGCGACCAAGCACGCTGCTGCGACCTCGACTGGGTGCGCCTCGACCGGCGTCGGTTGCCACAACACCGGCAACCTCGCGGCTGTCGGCACCGACAAGTCCAGCACCATCCACGACAACTGCATGCGCTGCCACGACCGTACGGCGACCGCCCCGAACATGGCGTTCGACCCGGCCAAGAACTCCTGTGGTAGCTGCCACGCGTCCGGCACGTACAACTCGGCGAGCTCGGTCCACAACGGTACGGGCGGCCTGGCCGACGGTACCGATTCCACCCACCACACTGCGACGCTCGCTGCCGGCTCCTACGCAGCGGTCTACGCCGGTGGCCAGACGTGCACCACGTGCCACAGCGGCGCGCTGAAGACCGCACACACGGCGAGCTCTGCCGGTTCGGTCGACTGCGCTGGCTGCCACAACGACACGACGCTCGGTTCGGCCACCGTGGTCAAGGCGAACTGGACTGCCAAGACGTGTACCTCGTGCCACACCACGAGCGGCGTCCACACCGCGTACGAGACGGGCACCGGAATCGCCGCCAGCCACAAGGCGACGTCGACCGCCGGATGCGCCAGCTCGGGCGCAGGCTGCCATAGCAACGCCGATATGGGCGCCCTGCACGCGAACACGGCTGCGGGCTGCGTCACCTGCCACGCCGCCGATAAGAACATGGCCGCGGTCTCTAAGACCTGCGGTCAGTCGACGGGCTGCCACACCACCGGCACCTTCCACGCAGGCGTGACCGGCTCTGATGCGCTGCACACCGCAGCCACGATGGGCACGCAGGTCGACCCGGTCTCCGGCTTCAGCGGCAACACCTGCCAGGACTGCCACACCGGCACCCTGCTCACCGCGCACGCTAAGACCGGCCCCACGAGCAACCTTGGCTGGACCAACGAGTGCACTGACTGTCACAACTCTTTGACGCCGATCAACAGCGCGGCCGTCGTAGCCGGCAACTGGACACCGAGTGAGTGTGCGACCTGCCACACCAGCAGCCACGACGTCTACGCCTCGGGTCACCAGGGCCAGCCTTCCGGCACCAACACCTGCCTCGGCTGTCACACCAACGACTCGACCGACCTTCGCATCGTTCACAAGAACGCTGTGACGGTCGGCAGCGCACTTGACACCGGTTGCGGCATCGTCGGATGCCACAACGTCGCCGACGCGACTCCCTCAATCAAGTCGTGTGGTACGGGCGGCACCTGTCACACCGACAAGATCGACGGCAACCACGGCTCCGCTACCGCGCACACCTTCACGAGCGCCAGCGATCACGTCGCGGCCGCCAACACCGGCTGCACCAACTCGGGCGCTGGCTGCCACGGCAGCGAGTCGACCTACGGTTCGTTCGTCGACTACCACCCGAACACCGGTTGTATGTCCGGTGCCTGCCACACCTCGGCGAGCAAGGCGACCTACACCGGCGACCACGAGTGCGTGAGCTGCCACAACGGCAACTACACCAACGCGCCTGACGTGGTCAGCCTGGATGCAGTCACGCCGAACGGTCACTACAGCGAGACCACGCATACGGCCACGGGCATGACCACCAGCCTCAACGCGGGCGGCACCCAGAGCGCTACCTGTAACGACTGCCACAACGCAACCTCGGCGACCACAGTCGACGATCTCTACGCGCAGCATCAGGGCATCGGTGCGGTGAACCAGCCCGCCACCGAAACCACCAGCTTCGCGGATGGTTTCGAGTCCGGCAGCTACAGCGCGTGGGATGCTGACGCGAGCCGCTACGTCGCGGCGGTTCCGGGCGCCAACACGCCGGTCTGGAACGCAGACATGCAGACCACCACGTGGACATCGCTGACCGCGCCGACGACTCCTGCGCTGACACGGGCGTTCAACACCAACTCAAACACGACGGTCGCAACCCTACGTACGGGCCAGACCACTGGCCACGACTCCGCGTCGACCGCCTACGCCCGACTCAGGGCCGTGGCGAGCGCGACCGGTTCGGCAGTGCTCACGCGTGGCGCCTCGGGTTCGTACATGAATCTGAGTGGCTACAGTTCCGCTACGGTCTCCTGGTATGACGTCGCGACCTCGATGCACGCAGGCGACAGCCTCAAGCTGGAGTGGTTCGACGGCACTACCTGGACACAGGAGTGGATCCTCACCGGCACCGCCGAGGGCACGCTGACCAACAACAACTGGGCCGCGCATTCAATCACCATCCCGGCCAACAAGTTGAGCGCCAGCAACGCACTTCGCTTCACGTTCACCTACGACAGCAACGCCACTCAGACCACGACCTATCTGGACGACATCCTTGTGAGTGGGAACGCTGTCGGTACTCCCGAGGCGGGTTGGAATGTTCAGAGCACTACGAAGCGGACCGGCACGTACGGTGCACGTGCGATCGGCGCCGACGCGACGACGCGCTACGTGACCAAGACCGGTGTAAGCAACGCCGGCGCAGATTCTGTCACGCTCAAGTACGCGATCAACTACGCGAGCCTCGAGGCTGCAGACAGCCTCGCGGTTCAGACCTACAACGGCACCGCCTGGTCCGCCGCAAAGACCTACACGCTCACAGGCGGCAATCTCGCCTGGACCGATGAGGTCATCACGGGTCTGCCGGCTTCAACCAGCGGCGTCCGGTTCGCCTTCCGCGGTGATACGGCTGACGACCTTGTCTACGTCGACAACGTCTCACTCACTAAGGTCGTCAACGGTGCATCCACGGCCGGCACGTCCGTCTCCTGCTCCGGTTGCCACAACGCCAACGCGAAGACCATCTCGCTGGTGAGCGCAGCTACCGCCTGGAACGACCAGTGCGACGCCTGCCACAACGCCACGGACATGCCCACGAAGGCGGCTAGCCACCTGACGAGCGTTCCCGCCGTCGCAGGCTCGTCGACTCAGGGCTGCGCTTCGAGCGGTGCGGGCTGCCACGACACGACCGACCTGCACTCAATCCACAAGGGCAACGGCGGCGCAGACCCGGTGTGCTCCGACTGCCACGACTACGGTTCGCAAGCCGTCCTGCCGGTCGACAAGACCTGTGGTGTCGGCGGTGCGTGCCATAACGGCGCGACCTACACGGCGACCGACCACGGCAAGACGGGCAACGACGCTGCGCACACCGCGACCGGCATGACCACGACGCTTGATGGCACCACCTACAACACCGGTGGCGGCAACACCTGTGCGGACTGCCACAGCTCGGGTCTGCGCTCGGCACACACGACGGTCACCGCGACGCTGGACTCGGGTCGCGCGGCATGGACCGCGCCGTTCTGCGCCAACTGCCACAACTCGACCTACGCCGAGGCGAACTCGGTGACCACGATCAAGACCAACAGCTGGAGCGCTCAGACGTGCGATCAGTGCCATGTCACCAACGGCAACGGCAAGCACACGACGTACACCGGTGCGGAGCACACGGCCAGCACGGGCTCGAACACGTGCACCGGTGCCGGCTGCCACGCCACGCTCGACGTCCGGACGCTCCACAACAAGGTCAACGTAGGCTGTACGCTGGCCGGTGCTGATAGCTTCGGGGTCAACGGTGCATGCCACGACCTAGACAAGTCGATGCCTGCGGCCGCCCTCACCTGCGGCACCGGAACCACGGGCTGTCACACGAGCCACGCTGCCGGCAACCACGGTCCGGACCACAACGCCGCCCAGGTACTGGGTGCGGCAGTCGGTACCACCGGCCAGACCTACGGCTACGGCAAGAACGTCGGTTGCTTCATGACCGGCGCGAACACCGGCTGCCACTTCCAGGATCTGCGCCGTGAGCACGGCAGCACCGCGTACCTCACCGCACAGGGCGTGGCAGGGACTGAGCGCACCATGAACGGTGCTCGAGGCGGCAGCGCTGACGGTTGCACCGTCTGCCATGCCACCGGTATGGGTACTGCAGGCGCCTACGCAGCCCGCACCGCAATCCAGACGGCGATCACCAACGGCGACTACCGTTGCGTGAGCTGTCACTTCGAGACCACGGATGCCGCCGGCACCACCGGTGTCCAGGCACCGCACAAGTCGACCGAGAAGATCGCGAACGCGCCGCTTGGCACGACTGCTGAGTGGGCAGCCGCAGCACAGGCTCAGGGTGGCGGTCACAACTCGTTCGGTGTGAGCTTCCCGAAGAGCGGTGCACAGGCCTACGGTGCGACCGTCAACGGCGTGGCCATGACCGGTACGTTCGCGGCCATGACTGGCTTTGTCAGCGGCTGGACCACCACGAGCGTTGTCACCTGCACCTCGACCGGCTGTCACAACCGCACCACCGCGCCTAACGGCCCGCAGGGTGCGACGGTCCCGTGGTACTACAACAACGGCACCGCCGTGACCGGCACGATTTCGACGCACTGGTACAACACGGTGCTCAACGGTACTACCACGCCTGCGGCGACTGGCTGCAACAACTGCCACCAGACGCTGAGTTCGACGGTGCACAGTCGTGGTGACCATTACGAGCAGTGTCAGAACTGCCACATCCGCATCCCGCACGCGTGGAAGCGTCCGCGCCTCCTGCGTCGTGTCGCGGCTGCGGGCGGTACGACCACCCAGACGGTCGATGCGCTGCCGTACACCGATCCTGCTCTGACCAACTCGCTCCAGGCGTACAAGGTCACTGCAACACAGACGAACTTCAGCAGTCAGAACAGCTGCAACGACAACTGCGGGCAGCACACAGCAACTACACCATACTGGCCATAACATCTGAACTCAGGGGGACCCGCCGCCGGCAACGGTGGCGGGTCCCTGTGTGTTTCCGGAGTCAGACGACCGGCACGAGCGGGTCAGTCGGCTCCGGGTCGCCTAGAATGTGACACGCACGCGTTCCGAGCGCGTGAAACCCTCGCGTGAACCGGTCCGGGTATCCACACGGAAAGAGAGGCTGAGCCACGATGATCAAGCGCCTGTCAGTTGTGGCGTACGTCGCTCTGTTCCTGATCGCCGTCTGCATCCCGCCGCTTGCAGGTTGCTCGGGACCGAGTGGGGCGCCTGCCAACCAGGGTGCGTCGACTGAGACGACCCCGGGGCAGTTCCCGGCCACAACCCCCAATCCCGGCCAGCAGCCGCCGCCGCCCGCGCTCAAGGATCCCCGGACGGCCGTCTACTCGTACCTGCTCTGGATCTCCTACGCGTATCGGGTACTCAATTCGGACGTCGCCTCCTTCACCTTCACGCCCGAGGAGGAAGTCCGGGTGAACTCCTACGTGATGTACAACTTCCAAGAGGGCCGCGCGATCGACCAGCGGCTGTTGGTGGCCAACATCAAGTCCTCCAAGTCGAAGGGGGACACGGCGACGGTCGCCATGCACGAGGAGTGGATCTACCGATACATCAGCACACAGACGGGCACCTACACGTCTGAGCCACTCGAAGCTGCATACGACACTACTTACACGCTCGTGAGGCAGGACGGGAACTGGCTCGTCCACTCCGTCGCGGCTACTTCATCGGCTGGCATCAAGTAGTGTCACGACTTCACGTGAGGCGTCCACGATGAGTCGAGCAGGCTCGACCCCACTGAGCAAGGTGACCAACTGGCTCGCCTCGCCACGTCTCGCCGTCGTGCTCCTGTTCGTGGCGGGTGTTTGGTCTTTTGTCGGCACGCTCGTGCCACAGGGAGCCGCTGACAACGCTCGTGTCGTGGAGTGGGCCGCTGCGAACCCGGGGCTCACGCAGATCGTCTCCACCCTCGGGCTTCATCGCACGTTCGTCTCGCCGATCTTCATCGCGCTCATGGCGTTGCTCGCCGCCTCGACGGCGGTCTGCTCGTGGCGCCGCACGAAGGTCGCCATTCGCCGACACCGGTTGCTGCGCGGGCTCGATCCGGCCGATGCCGAGCGGCTCGTCGCGCGGCCCACATTCGTCGTCGATGATGCGCCCACGCCCGCGGACGACACCAGGCAGGCGGTCTCAGGCGCGCTGCGTCGGCTCGGCCTTTCGGTCCAGCCGCAACGAGGCGAGCTCACTGTGGCCGGCTCACGGCCGTGGGTCGCGTTCGGGAGTCCGGTCTTTCACTGGTCGCTGTTCCTGCTGATCGTCGTGATCCTCGGTGCGTCGCTCTGGCGCCTCGAGGGGCTGATCGGCGTACCGGTCGGCGAGTCCCGGCCGCTGGCGAAGGACGCGTTTGGACTGCTCACCACCGGCAGGCTCTACCGGTTCCCGGCCTCGCCGCTGCAGATCCGTGTCGACAAGATGGACATGTCCTACCCGATCGACGGGATCGACCGGGGCCCCGCCCCCACGGTGTCAGTACTTGCACCCGACGGCAGCGTCGTTGCGAGTCAGGTCGTGTTCCCCAACAAACCACTGCGCCACAAGTCGCTCATCGTTCACTCGAGCGAAATCGGCCTGGCACCACGGTTTGCCCTCGTCTCCAAGGAGACCAGTGAGGTCGGCCGGACCACACTGATCGTCGATTTCGACGAGAAGTCCCCGGGCGGAACCGCCCCCGCACAGTTCGTACTCGAGTCGGCGAATCCCGAAGACTCGCTTGAGGCGGCCGTGTCAGTGCCTCTCGACGTCTACCGGGGCGAACAGGTTCAGGGCGTTCCGAAGGTGCCCAAGGCCTCGTTCGTCATACGCCGCCAAAGCGACACGTCACTTGCCGCGAGCGGTACCATCGGGATCGGCGAGGACCTCGCGCTTCCCGACGGCTCCACCTTGCAGCTCGTGGGCGTTGGCTACTATGCGCGGCTCTCTGTCGTGGACGACTCGTCGGTTCCGGTGGTCTACCTCTTGCTGACAGTGGCGCTCATCGGAGTCACGGTTTCGATCCTCGGCCGGCAGAGCCTGGCCGTCGTCTCGATCGGCGCTTCGGAGACCGATGGCACGGCGGTGCGGGTTTGGTTCCGCGATTGGCGGGGCGGAGCCGTTCGGGCCGAGCAAGCCGAGGAGTTCGTCCGAGAAGCGCTCGGATCCGCAGTCACGGACGACGACGAACAGGAGCACAGCGCGTGAACCTCGAAATCCTACTGATGTGGCTCGCCGTGACGGCGTACGCCCTCTCGACCATCGGTCTCGTCATCGGTGCCATGTTCCGGCTCGACAAGTTGGTCACCGTCTCGCTTTGGATGGCGGTCATCGGGATCGTGCCGCAGGGCGTCGCGATCGGCTTGCGGTGGAACGAGGTCGGGCACGGCCCGTACCTCGGCTTCTACGAAGTGGTCAGCTCCTATGCCTTCGCGTCGGTGATCGCGCTTGCGATCGCGGCCGTCGTCAACCCGAAGCTTCGCCTTCTCGGCGTGGTCATCATGCCGCTGGCGACACTTATGCTTGGTGGCGCCATGCTTGCGCCGAAGTCGCCGCTCGAGATCACGGCGAAGCTCGCGAGCTGGTGGCTGACCATCCACGTGACGTTCGCGAAGCTGTCCTACGCTTCGTTCATCGCTGCGTTCGCGATCAGCCTCGCGTTCCTGTTGCGCGAGCGGCAGAAGGCGAGTGAGGATGGCATCCTCTCACGGCTGCCGAGCCAGTCGGTGCTCGACGACCTGTCGTACCGCTTCATCGGCGTCGGATTCATCTTCCTCTCGATCATGATCGTAGCCGGTGCCATCTGGGCGAACGAGGCGTGGGGTCGCTACTGGGCATGGGATCCGATCGAGACCTGGTCGCTCATCTCGTGGATCGTGTACGCCGGCTACATGCACACGCGACTCACGCTCGGGTGGCGGGGGAGGCAGTCCTCCTGGTTTGCGGTCCTTGCGCTGCCTCTGATGGCGTTCACCCTCATGGGGGTGCCGCTCGTGTACCAATCCATCCACGGCGCGTATCTGACCGGTTACTGACGTGGGTCTCGGTCGTGCTCGACGCGCGTGGTTCGCGCCCGCCATCGCTCTGATCGCACTGCTGGCAGGAGTCGCTGTCGGCTGTTCGCCGGCGACCACTGCGAATCAGCCCGCGATCCTCTTGGCCCCCGTCACGCCGGCACCCGCCGACATGTCGACGCCATTGTCGGCGGTGGAATCCTACCTCGCGTGGACGTCGTACGCGTATGCCATGATGAACTCCGATGTCGCCACCCATACCATGGGCCCCGAGGAGGAGGTGCGCGTGAACTCCTACGTGCAGCTCAACAAGGAGAAGGGGCAGCGACTCCATCAGGTGCTCGTCGAGTTCAAGCCGGGGTCGCCATCCAAGGACGGCTCGATCACGCTCCTTCCGGCCGCCGAGAAGTGGGAGTATCGCTACCTCTCGACAGACGGTCAGAGCGCCGTCTCGGAGACGCTCACCGCAGCCTATGAGGCCACGTACACCCTGATACCAGGACGTGCCAAGACCTACCTGGTCGGCTCGGTGACCGTCCAGGCACTGAGCGAGGTAAAGTAGTGCCCCTACTGGTGCCCATCGGGGCTGCCGATAGGATTCATAACTCGAGATTGATGTGATGATCGAACTGCCATAGTTGATTCGAACCGAAGGCGAGACCCGATGGCCAAGGTACTACTCATAGCTCCGCCCTACCGCTGCTGGGGCGTTCAGGTGATCGGGACCTGGCCGCCGCTGCAGCTCGCATACCTCGCCGGTATCGCCGAGGAGTCCGGTCACGAGGTTCGCCTCGTCGATGCGATGAACAACGGCTACTCGTTCGAGGACGTGAAGACCGACATCGCCGCGTGGGAGCCCGACTTCGTCATATCGCTCGACTACCTGCCGGTTTCGGGTGCGATCAGCACCGCGACCGTTCCGGCCGCGCTCGAGACGCTCGCGATCGCGAAGTCCGTGGACCCGTCGATCGTCACCATCATCGGCGGACCGCATCCCACATTCCTGTACGAGGAGATCCTGCGGGACCACCCGGGAGTGGACTACGTGATCCGCGGCGAATCGGAGGAGACGCTGCGTGCGTTGCTTGCGGCGTCCGCGACCGGAACCGTCGGCGACGTCGCGGGTATCGCGTATCGCGCTGACGGCGAGATCGTCGCCAATCCGATGCGCCCGCACATCGCCGATCTCGACACCATCACGCCCGCCTGGCACCTGCTCGACTGGAGCCTGTACCACTACAACATCGAGCCCTGGGGCCGGATGGCTTCGATTCTGACGACGCGCGGCTGCATGATGGGGTGTTCGTTCTGCTCGCACCGTGCGTTCTGGCGCGGGGACTGGCGTGCGCGCAATCCCGAGAAGGTGCTCGATGAGATCAGGGTGCTCGTCGAGCAGTACGACGTCGAGTTCATCACGCTCATCGACCCGTATCCCACCCACGATCGCGACCGCTGGGAGCGCCAGCTCGACCTGCTCATCGAGGCGAAGCTGCCGGTACACCTGCTCATGGAGACGCGCGTCGAGGACATCATCCGCGACGAGGACCTGCTGCCCAAGTACAAGGCCGCGGGCATCATCCACATGTACGTCGGAGCCGAAACGAGCACCGACGAGATGCTCGAGTCGCTCAACAAGGGTACCGACGTCGACATGAACAAGCGCGCGCTCGAGCTGCTGCGCGAGTACGACATCATGAGCGAGGCGTCGTTCATGATCGGGTTCCCCAGCGAGACGTGGGAGACGGTCGCACACACCGCTGCCGAGGCCATTCGCCTCAACCCCGATATCGCCGTGTTCCCGGTCATCACTCCGATGCCGTTCACGCCGCTCTACGACGAGGTCAAGGACCGTATTCGCGTCACGGACTACTCGAAGTACAACCTGATGACGCCGATTCTCGAGCCCTATGAGATGTCACTTGACGACGTCTACCGCGCGCTGGCGAAGTGCTACATGACCTTCTATAGCCACAAGATGCGCGAAGTCGCCGAGCTACCGGACGGGTTCAAGCGTCGCTATATGTTCAGCGCGTTCGAACAGATGATGAAGGACTACGGTGACCGCTTCGACTTCCTGCGCGAGGGGATGGGCGACGGAATGCCGAGCGACATGCCCGACCTCGAGACCATGCGCCGAGGCCACGGTGGCTGAGACTCGGCTGCTCGACAACCCGTACGTACGGGTCACCACCAACTTCGTTCACGACATGAGCACGGGCACGTGGGCGGCGTGCGTCCTCGTTCTGTGGTCGCTTGCGCGCAGCCGAGCCGGGATGCCGCCGGAGGCCGCCGCCGCCATAGCCGATGCCGCAGGTGCGGTCTTCTGGCTGCTCATCGCATCACTCATCGGGTTGACGGTGACCGGCGGCCTGCGCCTCTTCTACTGGCGCAGCGACACGCCACCCGAGCAGCTTGCAGCCAAGCGAGGTGCGCTCATCGTCAAGCACGTTGTGTTCCTCGTCGTGTACGGGGCCGGTAGCTTCTGGGCGTGGACGCTCGTCGGTTCCTAGCCCCTTCTGGCCCGCAGGCCAAAATCGAAACACCTCCGAAACATAGACTCCACTACCTTGGGTACAAGGCATTCGAGACGTACGGCCCAACGGGCCTGAATCGTGTCTCATCGGAGAAGGAGGTTCTCGTATGGCACCCACGTTCGACAAGGACTATGTGCTCAAGACCGTCGAGGAGCGCGGCGTTCGTTTCGTTCGCTTCTGGTTCACCGACGTGCTTGGCGTGCTCAAGTCGTTCGCTGTCACCGACACTGAGATCGAGGGCGCGTTCGAAGAGGGCATGGGCTTCGACGGATCCTCCATCGACGGCTTCACCCGCCTCGAAGAGTCCGACATGATCGCCTACCCCGATCCGTCGACCTTCCAGATCCTCCCGTGGCGTCCCTCCGAGGAGGGCGTCGGCCGCATGTTCACCTCCATCACCAAGCCGGACGGCTCGCCGTTCGAGGGTGATCCTCGCAACGCCCTGAAGGCTGTCTGCGACAAGGCCGCGGCCATGGGCTTCACCATGTACGTCGGTCCCGAGCTTGAGTTCTTCTACTTCGCTGACGATCAGGACACCGAGGTTCTCGACCAGGGTGGCTACTTCGATCTCACCCCGCTTGACGCCGCGTCGGATCTTCGTCGCGAGACCGTGCTCACGCTCGAGAAGATGGGCATCCCGGTCGAGTACTCGCACCACGAGGTCGCCCCGTCGCAGCACGAGATCGACCTTCGCTACGCCGAGGCCACCGAGATGGCTGACAACGTCATGACCTACAAGCTCATCGTCAAGGAGGTCGCACTCCAGAACGGCGTCTACGCGACCTTCATGCCGAAGCCGATCTTCGGTCAGAACGGCTCGGGCATGCACGTCCACCAGTCGCTCTTCAACAAGGACGGCAACGCCTTCTTCGATGCCAACGACCCCGAGGGCTTCAACCTCTCGCAGGTCGCCAAGCACTACATCGCCGGCCTCCTGAAGTACGCGCCGGAGTTCTGCGCCGTCACCAACCCGCTGGTCAACTCGTACAAGCGCCTGGTGCCGGGCTACGAGGCTCCGGTCTACATCGCGTGGGCCCGCCGCAACCGCTCCGCCCTGGTTCGCGTCCCGATGTACAAGCCCGGCAAGGAGAACGCGACTCGCCTCGAGCTTCGTTCGCCGGACCCCTCGGCCAACCCGTACCTCGCCTTCGCCGTCATGCTCGGCGCCGGCCTGAAGGGTATCGAGGAGAAGCTGCCGCTGGCCCCCGAGGCCACGAACAACATCTTCCACATGAGCGACGCCGAGCTTGATGCCGCTGGTATCAAGACGCTGCCGGGCAGCCTGGGCGAGGCCATCGAGAAGTTCGCTAACTCCGAGCTCATGAAGGAGGTTCTCGGCGAGCACATCCACACGTTCTACACCGAGAACAAGCGTGCTGAGTGGAACGAGTATCGCCTGCAGGTTTCCGAGTGGGAGCTCGACAAGTACCTGTCGGTCATCTAGGGAAACCGCCTACGCGCAGAGTTAGTCAGACGGCAAAGACGCCGGGCGGGGAGACCCGTCCGGCGTTCGCCGTTTCCGAGCGCGAATCGAACGAAACGGTATCATCATGCACATGAAACGCGTTCTCATAGTGTCCGACGACGCGCACACCCGTGCGTGGGCGTCGCACGCTGTCGAATCACTTGATGTGCAGACGATCGAATGCTCGGCGGGTGAGATGCAAAAGCGTCTGCTCGACGGCGATGTGGGCCTCGTGCTGCTCGATGGTGGTCGCAGCCCCGACGCGCTCGGTCAGATCGTCGAGCATGCTGCGTCCGGGGGAGCCGATCTGAGGCTCCTGGTTGTCGTGGAGACCGAGGCGCTGAGCGCGCTGAGGTTGCCGATCCGAGTCACAAGCGACTTCCTCGTGCGCGGCGCGTCATCCGATGAGCTCGCGGTCCGCGTCCGCAGTCTGCTGTGGCCGGGTGAAGAGGTCACGAAACAGGAACTCGTGCGCGTCGACGACCTGACGCTCAACCTCGCCACCTACCAGGCGTACCTTCACGGCGACCCGATCGACTTCACCTACCTCGAGTACGCGCTGTTCGCGTTCCTCGTGACGCATCCCGGGCGAACCTACTCCCGAGAGGTCCTGCTGCGTCGTGTCTGGGGTAGCGACTACTATGGAGGCTCACGCACCGTCGACGTGCACGTGAGGCGCATCCGATCCAAGATCGGAGCCGAGCTGTCGCGCCGGCTCGAGACGGTGAGAAACGTCGGGTATCTCTGGAACGGGTAGGTCGCATGACACAACGCACGGTAGCTGTAATCGACGGCAACAGCCTTATCCATCGTGCGTTTCACGCGTTGCCCCCAACGATGACCGCGCCTGACGGGCGACCCACGAACGCCGCATTCGGGTTCGTCTCTATGCTGCTCAAGATGATCGCCGAGCTGCGTCCGGAAGGTGTCGTCGTCGCCTTCGATCTGGGCAAGCCCGCGTTTCGCGTCGAGGCGCTCGCGCAGTACAAGGTTCACCGCCCACCCACGGACCCACAGCTCAAGGCGCAGTTCCCCATCGTCAAAGAGCTGCTCGGCGCACTCGCGGTGCCCATCGTGGAGCTTGAGGGGTGGGAGGGCGACGACATCCTCGGGACGCTCGCTCGCAAGGGTGCCGAGCAGGGGCTGCGCATGCTGCTCATCACCGGTGACCGAGATGCGTTTCAGCTCGTGACTGACGACGTGAGTGTCGTGACGACCAAGAAGGGCATCACAGACATCGTCATCTACGGACCCGACGACGTCCTCGAGCGTTACGGCGTGACGCCCTCGCAGGTGCCCGACTACCTTGGCCTCAAGGGCGATACCAGCGACAACATCCCCGGCGTGCCCGGAGTGGGCGAGAAGACCGCAGCCAAGCTCTTGCAGGAGTACGGCTCGCTTGACGCCGTTCTAGCACATGCCGAGGAGATCAAGGGCAAGGTCGGCGAGAGTCTGCGCGACAACCGAGACGCGGCGCTTGCCAGCCGCATCGTCGCCACCATCTCCTGCGACGTTCCCGTCGACATCGACCTGTCAGCCGTCGAGTTCGGCGCGTTCGACCCCGCCGAGCTCGCTGCCGCATTCGGCGCCCTGCGCTTCACGTCGCTGCTCG
>JAAXWY010000039.1 GCA_013334745.1 Coriobacteriia bacterium | reverse complement strand
GCTCTTCCGATCTCTTTCCCAGTCCTCGACCTCCTCGATGATGCGGAGCGGATGAGTGCTCCGATAGGACTTGGTGGGGTTCCCCGGGAATCGCTTGTTGGTGACGTTCGGATCGTCCTCGAAAGGACCTGTGGGCTCCACCAGGTAGACATGCCCGGGCGGCTCGGCTCCGGTCAGGGCGACGGCAAGCTCAGCCGCGAGGCCCGCGGCTGGCGCGGGGAGTGTCGTGAAGTAGATGTTGTTGGAGATCCGGCCCTTCTGGTAGTTGGACTCGAAACCGGGGCTCAGCAGGGTTCCGGGCTCCAGCGCCGCCGCAGTACCGTGGTAGAACGGGCCCGGCACGTGCTCGCAGTGCTCATAGGTGCAGGGCACCCATTCAGAATCCGGTCCGATTTCCATGGGCATTCGTCTCCTTGGTCAGAGCAGAGTCTAGTGTTCCGGACAGGGATGGTCGATTCGACTCGGGGCCAGGCCGCCATCAGGCGTAGGCGACCCGTCTGGCTGTGTACGTCAGCGGTAGACTGATACGGAACAGACGTGCGAGGCCATGCTGCGCGGGCCGTCGCGATCATCACGTCGTCATGGCGGATGAAGTAGGGAGATGACCTTGAACGAGAGTCGCGTGTTCGCCATGCCGTTCGCGAAGGTCTACCCGCTCTACGTCAAGAAGGCGGAGAGGAAGGGTCGCACGCACGCGGAAGTCGATGAGGTCATCATGTGGCTGACAGGGTACGACCCACAGCATCTGAAACGGCAGATCGAGGACGAAGTCGACTTTGCGACGTTCTTCGACCAGGCACCGGCCTTCAATCCCAACGCTTCCCGCATCACGGGTGTGGTGTGCGGCGTGCGCGTTGAAGAGGTCGACGACCCGCTCATGCAGAAGATCCGCTATCTGGACAAGCTGGTCGATGAGCTCGCGAAGGGCAAGACAATCGAGAAGATCCTGCGTTAGACACAGCATCGTGAGCGACCGAATGCCCTGAACCATCTTCAACAACGTCCGATCCAGGAGGAGCTCGTGCAAGAAGAAATCGCCGCCAATCTGCGCCTGTGGGACGGGTGGTCGGATCTGCATATGTCCGGAACCGACTACGACGTCGATGGGTTCGTCGCGAATCCCGAGTCTCGGCCCTTTGACTGGGTGACTCGCGAGGTCGTGGGGGAAGTTACGGGCAAGCGGCTGCTGCACCTGCAGTGCCACATCGGAATCGACACACTGCGCTTCGCTCGAGCGGGTGCGATCGATGTCACGGGCGTCGACTTCTCTCCGCGCGCAATCGCAGCCGCCAAGTCGATAGCGGCGCGTCTCGACCTACCGGCCCGCTTCGTTCAGGCGGACGTGACCGAACTGCCGGATGATGTAGCGCGGGCGGCGTACGACGTCGTCTTCACGTCTTACGGGACGGTCATGTGGCTGCCTGATCTCGATAAGTGGGCACAGATGATCGCTTCTCGGTTGGCACCGGGCGGCGTCTTCCACATCATTGACGCGCATCCGTTTCTAACGGTGTTTGACGACGTCACAACCGAATCGGTACTTCGGGTGATCTATCCCTACTTCTCCCGTGAACCTCTGCGGTTCGAAGAGCACGGTAGCTACGCTGATCGCGACGCCGACTTCGTCGCAGATTCCTATGCATGGCAGCACACGTTCGCGGAGATCGTCGGGTGCCTCGTCAAGCACGGACTTCACATAGAACAGCTTCGGGAGTACCCGGTAGTTGCGTGGAAGGCGCTGGAGTTCATGGTCCAGGACGAGGACGGCCTGTGGAGAGTGCCGCCGGGCGTCGGAGACATCCCACTGATGTTCTCGCTCACCGCAGTCAAGCCCCTCCCGAGCACAAGCTCGCAAACTCGATGATTGGCGGGTGACCGCACTGTCCGGATCGCTCATGGTCGAACTGCTGATAGCCGCCGCCGGCGTGGCGTTCAATCCGCCAGCGATCATCTCGGCGACCATCCTGGCGTCATCATCGCGACGCACGGCGTTGGCGTTCGCAGGCGGCTGGCTGGCAGGGCTGCTGATCATCGGGTCAGCCGCAATGCTCATGGGTGATGTGAGTGCTCTCTCGAGCGAGCCGTCCCGCCTCAGGCTGATGCTGAAGCTGGCGGTCGGCACCCTGCTGATCCTCTTGGCGGCAGCCAAGCGGCGCAAGAAGTCGTCCGCCGCGGACGAAGAGATGCCGAGATGGATGCGCTCGCTGAGCGAGCTATCGGCTCCTCGCGCCTTTCTGGCTGCGGCTGCGTACGCATCACTTAACCCCAAGACGCTGGCGTTCGTCATCGCGGGGGTGCTGGCGATCCTCGGTGGGTCCACCAGCATCGCTCTTGAGTGGCTCGTGCTGGTCGTGTTCCTCGCAACAGCCAGCCTGAGCGTCACCCTGCCGGTCGCCGTCGCAGTGGTCGCACCGGATCGCTCGGCTGATGGCCTTGCTGCGGCCAGGATCTGGCTAGGCCAGAATGGTTCTGCGATCACCGCAGGGGTCCTCGCCGTGCTGGGAGTACTCCTGGTGTACGGAGCGCTCAGCGGCCTGATCCCGATGGGTAGATGACCCCGGAGCTCTTGCAGCAGCGGCGCAGATCGGGACTCGCTCGGACAACGAAAGGATCGCGAGCATGCGTTTCAACTACCGAGGCTGGGTTGCCGACGTCGACGTCGACGCAACCCGAAATGCGTACGCGAAAGGCCATCCAGGCGCATCGGTCGAGTGCGGCTGCGATGAATGCGCGAACTTCATCGCGGCCCGAGATTCCGGGTACGTCTATCCCGTTGCGGTCGCCAAGCTGCTCACGGACATGGGGGTCGACCTCGCGCGCGAGAGCGAGGTCTTCGTAGCCGGTTCCATTGGCCGAGGAAACGTCGTGTACGGCGGGTGGTTCAACGTTGCGGGCGTGCTCGTCAGCGATGAGGAAGGGTCCACAGAGGTCGAGCCGGGATTCGATCTGTTCCCGCTGCCGGAGGGCGCTGTGGTGGATGACGCTTTCGGCGAAGAGCCGGTGTTTCGCATCGAGTTTCGTGTGCTCGTACCATGGATGCAGACGCTCAAGCGCAAGAAGTAGTGAGAGCAGGCGGTTTAGATGTGCAGAAGCATCCGAGTCCTCTTCAACTTCGAGCCTCACGCAACCGACGAGGAGATCAGAGCAGCCGCTCTACAGTACGTTCGGAAGGTCAGCGGCTCTGCGAAGCCATCGCAGGCGAATGTGGCCGCCTTCGAGCAGGCCGTGGATGACGTCGCCGGCGCGACGGCAAGGCTCCTCGACTCGCTGACGACCAGCGCGCCGTCCCGAGACCGAGAGGTCGAACGAGCGAAAGCCCATGAGCGCGCGCGGCGGAGGTTCGGTGATGCGTAATGCAACTGTCGAGTAGGGAAGGTGCGCGATGAAGGACCAATCAGCTGAAACGCCAGGACAGCCCAAAGAGCCGGTGCTGCTCTCGGGAGGGAATCCTCAGATTCCCAAGGGCGATGGCGACGGACCGGTCCAGGCGTACATCGCCGCAATGCCCGGCTGGAAGCACGAACTTGGTCTGCGCCTTGACGCTATCATCGTGCGCACCATCCCGGACGTGCGCAAAGCCGTCCGCTGGAATTCGCCGTTCTACGGAGCGCCGGAGCATGGATGGCTCCTCAATTTCCACTGCTTCAACAAGTACGTGAAGGTCGCGTTCTTCGATGGCGCTTCCCTCGACCCCGTGCCGCCTGGCGTGTCCAAGGATGAGAACGTGCGTTACCTCGACATCTACGAGGATGCTCCCTTCGATGAGAAGCAGTTCGCGGATTGGGTTGAACAGGCGAGCCACTTGCCCGGATGGGGTCAGCCCTAGTATGTTCGCGGAGCGACGTACCCGATTCACCCTGTTGGGCGCAGCGTTCTTGGGTGTCGTATGCATGCTCTCGCTCGCCGGCGTGCTGCCGCTGTGGATTGCGGCTCTCTACTCAATGATGAGCCTCGTGCTGTTCTTGGCGTACGCCGCCGACAAGTCCGCAGCTCAACGCGGCCGTTGGCGGACCTCTGAGACCGCGCTTCATCTTCTCGCGCTGGCGGGTGGTTGGCCGGGAGCCATGGCGGCGCAGCAGCTGTTTCGTCACAAGACGCAGAAGCAGCCCTTCCAGCGGGTCTTCTGGGCAACGGTTCTTGCCAACGTGGGGCTGCTCGTTCTCGTGGTTGTCGGCTGGGGTTAGGCTTGTGGCTAGATGCTCTGGGGAGGTTCGCGCCGCGTGATGAACGATCAGGAGACTCGGTACTTCGAGCTCAGCATGGAGTCGCTGCGGGCCATCGGGGCATGGGCTGCGGACTGCGCCGAGCGGGCGCTCCCGATCTTCGAGACGCATGATGATTCGGACGGGCGACCGAGAGCAGCCATCGCGGGTATCCGCGAATTCGCGGCCGGGGGAAGGCGCTCGGCACACCTGCGCACGCTGGCGATGGCAGCGCATGCAGCCGCTCGCGAGATCGACGATCCGGCGCCGGCTGCGGCGGCCCGGGCTGCAGGGCTGGCCGCGGCGAGCGCCTATACGCACCCCTTGGCCGACGTTCATCAGACCAAGCACATCGTCGGTGCAGCGGCGTACGCCGCGCTCGCACACGAGCTTGCGCACATCGGCGCGCCCGGGGCGGCCGATTCCGAGGTACGCCGTGCCGTCGAATCCGCTCCTCCGCAGGCACGGGAGGTCTTGCTTCACATGCCCGCTCGCTCGCGTGGCCGCGGGCGCATCGACGCCCTCATGTACGACGTGGACTCGGGCATTCGAGGCCTGAGCCCCGGAATCGGAAGGGATAGCGCGTTGCAGCTGACCATCCGCACGGCCACTCACGATGACGCGGAGCCGCTGAGGCGATACGCCGAACGGCTCTTCACGGAGGACTTGCCGGGCATCTTCCGTCGCCCTATTCCCACTCTGGACGAGGAGCGCGCCTTCATCTCGGCCCACCTTGCATCCGCGCGCAGCACACTGCTGCTCGCTGAGGTCGAGGGCACCGTCGTCGGGCTGGTGGACCTTATCGGCGGGAGCTTGCCCGATGAGTCTCACGTAGGCACGTTCGGGCTATCGGTGGATCGCGACTGGCGCGCCCGCGGGGTCGGAGGCGCGCTACTCGACGCCCTCGTGGACTGGGCTGCTACCGCGGGCGTCTCGCGCATCCAAGGCTACGTCTGGGCGACGAACCCGCGCGCGCTCGCGCTCTATGAGCGACATGGCTTCGAGCGAGAGGGTCTGCTCAAGCGCGCGATCATCCGCGACGGCACGCCCATCGATGTGTGGTCCATCGCACGCCTGCTGGACAGCTAGCGAGGGCATCGCGCCAGGCGAGGGGATAGAATCCCCCTAGTGCTGCATGCGGTGTTCGTCGTGCAGAATGACCAGCATCCAGAGGAGACGTCACGCCATGCGACCCGAGGACTTGCGCCACTACATCAAGGCCACTGAGAGTACGGTGGTGCCGAGCACGGTGGCGATGCGCGTTCAGGGCATCGGTGTCTTGCGCAAGCTGCCGCGCCGCCTTCAGGACTACATCATCGAGCGGGGGTCGCGCACCGACCCGTACATGAGTTTCGTGGTCGAGCCTTACGCGGTATTCCTCGCGTTCGAGATCACCGACCCCGAGGCGGCCTCGCGCCTCCTGCCCCCGGGCTACTCGCTGATCCCCTCTGCGATGTTCAGCGACACACCGAGCAGGCCCTGCGCGATCGTGAGCGCCTTCAACATCCACACCAACGTGTTCTGGGGCAGTCGGGTGGAGTTCTATCTCGTGGCCGAGAACCGTGAGACCGACATGCTCTCGTGGATCATCGAGGAGTATGAGAGTAACGCTCACAGTTACGACCCAAGCCGAGGATTCACCCTGCCCAGCACCTCGCACTCGGTCGTCACGACGTCGTACAGAGGTGAGGTTCTCGTCGACGTAGAGGGTGCGGAGTCGGACAACCGACTCGCGCTCGTCGCCGACATGACGCGCGGCACGCAGACAGCACTCGACCAGCGACTCTGGGTCGAGGGCAACCTGTCGGTTGACTATGGCGGTGAACTGCAGCAGTCCACCAAGCCGTTCAGCCTGATCTTCGATCCCGGAGAGATGGCGCAGGCCCTCAAGATCCCGCTCGAGGACATCTCGCTGTGCGAGAACACGTTCGGTGCCGGAATGCTTGACCCCATGCCGTTCGAGGCTGCCGTGTTCCCGTATGCGCAACACTTCGTGACGACCAGCTTCCCCATGGAGACCTCGATGCGGACCGCTGCAGACCTCGAACGGGCGGTCTCGGACATTCGCGAGAGCCTCGAGGCCCCCTGGCAGACCACCTGCTCGGCGACCGATCCCCCGGCTCGTGAAGGAGATATGTGAGATGGCAGACGGCAAGCAGGACCGATCAGATACACCCTCTGCGCTGATTGACGCGCGGATCGCGGAGCTGAACGACTGGCGAGGCGAGCTGCTCTCCCAACTCCGATCGCTCATCAAGGAAGCGGATCCGCAGGTTGTCGAAGAGTGGAAGTGGCGGGGTGTGCCGGCTTGGTACCACGATGGGCTCATCTGCACGGGCGAGACCTACAAGGACCACGTCAAGACGACGTTTGCCAAGGGCGCCGCGCTCGAGGATCCGTCGAGCCTCTTCAACTCCGGGCTCGACGGCAACACGCGGCGTGCCATCGACTGGTTCGAGGGTGACACCATCGATGCCGAAGGCCTGATGGGTCTCGTCCGCGATGCCATTCAACTCAACACCGCAAAGAGCAGGTAGCGCACGTGAAGGCGTTCATACAGACGGGCTACGGCTCTGCTGACGTCATCTCGCCCGCGCAACTCGACACTCCATCACCCGGACCGGGTGAGGTACTCGTCCGCGTCTGCGCGGTATCGCTTGCGGCGGGGGACCGCTTCATGATGCGCGGCAAGCCCTTCCCGGCTCGGCTCGCCATCGGCTTCCCTAAACCCAAGCCCGATCACGTCGTCGGACTCGACTTCGCAGGCGTCATCACCGCCGTCGGCCCTGGCGTCACAGAACTTCGTGTCGCCGATGAGGTCTACGGCGAGTGCCACGGCTCGTGTGCCGAGTTCGCCCGAGCCGACGTACGCCGCATTGCGGCCAAGCCAAACGCCCTGACGTTTCAGGAAGCCGCATCGGTACCCACGTCAGCCTGCACCGCACTCATCGCGCTTCGAGATCACGGGAAGGTGCATGCGGGAAGCCGGGTGCTCATCAACGGGGCATCGGGCGGCGTGGGGACGTTCGCTGTGCAAATCGCCAAGGCGCTCGGGGCCGAGGTCACGGGTGTGTGTAGCGCGCGCAATGCGGAGATGGTCGCCGCGCTGGGAGCGGACTCGGTCATCGACTACTCGAAAGAGGATTTCACCCAGGGGAGCGCTCGCTACGACGTCATCCTGGACAACGTGGCCAGCCACACACTCGCCCAGACCCGGCGGGCGCTCGCACCGGGTGGCATCCACCTCCCGAGCAGTGGTCATGCCGGCATGGGCTGGATCATCGCTGCGGCCCTCACGGCTCCGTTCGTGAAGCAGCAGGGTGCGCCCTTCGTTGCGATCAACAACACTGCGGACCTGTCAGCACTGGCGGATCTCATTGACGCCGGGAAGGTCAGACCCGTCATCGATCGCGTCTACAGCTTCGAGGAGACGCGCGACGCCTTCCGCTACGTTGATGAGGCGCACGTGTCGAGCAAGACGGTCATCTCGGTGGATTCGGAGTGCTCATGAGCGTCTCTGGGGTCACGCAGGGACCGTCTCACCGCCCACCCGATGCGCTGCGCTATCCTTCTGGGCGTGCGGCTCATGCGACGCCTAGCCACGCCGTCGACTGACTGGAGCATCATGAGAATCCGAACCATCACACTGCTGCTACTCGTGACTCTCGGGCTACTTGCTCTAAGCGGGTGCACGCAGGGGACAACCGCTGGCGAACAGCGTGGAGATGCGGCACGTGCTACCGCCACAGGCTTCGTGGCTGCGGTGGCGAAACGTGATGCGGCCGCTATCGCCGGGTACATGGGACGCACGCCCTCGGACAGCGAGATCGCGGCCATGGCAGCCAGCGTTCCCGAGACCCTCGGCACCGACCCCGGCCTCTACACGGCGCGTACCCCCGGAAACGAGAACCTCACCCGCCGAGGGGTGGCCACTATCGTCGTCTCGCCCGCGTCGTCCGAGGCTTCGACTCCGATGAGCTTCTCGGTGCACCTCCAGTGGGAGCCCTCTGCGACCAAGTGGCAGGTCATCAAGATGGTCCCCGACAAGTGACGGCCGATACCGCACGCCACACCGAGCAGCACTTCGAGGGCTCCGACGGCATCACGCTGTTCCGCTGCGTCTGGGAGCCGCAGGACGACCCGACGGCGCTTGTCGTGCTCGTGCACGGCGTCGGCGAGCACTGCGGTCGCTATGGCACTGTCGTCGGCGCGCTGACGGACGCAGGAATCGCTGTTCACGCCTTCGACCAGCGCGGGCACGGCCGCTCCGACGGCGTGCGGGTGCACATCGATCGCTGGACACAATACCGCGAGGACTTGAGAGTGTTCCTCGGGTTGGTGACCGATCAGCATCCGGGAGTGCCCGTGGTTCTCTACGGACACAGCATGGGCTCGCTCGTCGTCTTGGACTACCTCGTCGCGTACCCGGACGGACTGGCAGGCGCCGTGATAAGCGGGGTCGCGCTTGAGCCCATCGGGGTCGCAGGCCCGGTACAGATCGCGATGGCACGGCTCCTGACCGACGTGTTCCCGAAGATTTCCGTGAGTCTGGGCATCGACGCGAGCTCGTTGACCCACGACGAGGACGCGGTCGCCGCTTTCCGAGCAGACCCGCTGGTCACCGGCCGCGCCACCGTGCGGTGGGGGACGGAGAGTCTGGACACCGTCGCTCAGCTCAAGCACGACCTGCATCGCGTCGATCTGCCGCTGCTCGTGTTGCACGGAGCCGACGACCCACTCAACTGTCCCTCGGGTGCCAAAGCGCTCTTCGCGGCGGCCCCGAACGCCGACAAGACCCTGCGGCTCTACCCCGGCACGCTCCATGAGCCGCACAATGACCTCGTTCACGAGCAGGTTGCAGACGACATCGTGCGGTGGGTGACTCGATTGAGCCGTGGTAGCGACCTCGAGGTGGCTGCCGCCAACACCCTGGAGGCCGATCCACATGGGTAAGCTCATCTACTCGATGCTCGAGTCGCTTGATGGCTACGTCTCCGATGCTGCCGGCCGGTTCGACTGGGCGATGCCCGATGAGCAGGTTCATGCGTTCGCCAACGAATTGGAGCGCACCGTCGGGACCTATCTCTACGGTCGGCGCATGTACGAGATCATGATCGCCTGGGAAACCCTCGGCCTTGACGATGGAGAGCCACCGATCATCTCGGAGTTCGCGCAGGCGTGGCGGGCGGCCGACAAGGTCGTGTACTCCACCACACTCGACGCACCCTCGAGTGCACGGACTCGCCTCGAACGCGCATTTGATCCCGAGAGCATTCGAACGCTGAAGTCCGAGAGTCCCCGTGATATCTCGGTCAGCGGTCCCGGACTCGCCGCTGCGGCGATCGGCGCAGGGCTCGTCGATCACTACGCCTTCTTCGTGTTCCCGGTCATAGTCGGCGGGGGCACACGAACGCTTCCCGACGGCTTCAGGCGTGACCTTGAGTTGGTCGAGGAACGCCGGTTCGACAACGGCGTGGTCTACGTGAACTACCGGGCCTCGAACACGTAGCCAGGGCCACCGGCCGCGTGTTTGTGCCCGACCGGACCTGTCTCGGCGGGTTCAGAGTCGCTATCATCCGTCAGTGGCCCCTCGAGGGCCCGCCCCACGAGAGAAACGCGGTCTGACTTGAGCGACATCACCATGTGCCCGGAGTGCAACTCTCATCACGTCTACGAGGACGGCAATCTCCACGTATGCCCCGAGTGCGCGCACGAGTGGCCGATCGGCTCTACCTTGGAGCACGCTGACGCAGGGCTCATCGTGCGCGACGTCCACGGCAATGTGCTGTGCGACGGCGACTCGGTCACCGTCATCAAGGACCTGAAGGTCAAGGGCACCTCGGCGGTCGTGAAGGTGGGAACGAAGGTCAGAAACATCAGACTCGTCGACGGAGACCACAATATCGACTGCAAGGTTGAAGGAGTCGGGCCGATGTCGCTGAAGTCTGAGTTTGTGAAGAAGGCGTAGCTCACATTCCGCTTGACCATACGGCGCATGGCATCATGGACTTGGGGGAATCGTGGCGAAAGCTGGTTGGTGGTTTGCGGCAGGCGTTCTGCCCATCGTGATCTGGCCCGCGCTGGATTGGAGTCAACCCGTCGCGCATGCGCTGACGGACTACTGGTATTCGCGTACCTATGTGATGCCGTCGTGGGGAGAGACGGCCACTCTGGCTGCGGTGTTCGCCATAGTCTTCGCAGTGGCATCGGGGCTCGTGTTGTTCTTCTCGCTGCACGGCATCAAGAGAGCTGGGGCTGCCGACGGCGTGGGCTGGCTCTCTGCGGCCGCATCGGTCCTCGTCGCCATTTGGGCGGTCATGGCGTATCGCGCCGGTGGGAGCAGCGGATTCGTAGGGATGGCGGCAGCGCCGGGTATCGCGATGGCAGCCGCGGCGGTACTGACTCAAGTGTGGCGCAAGCCGACGGCGTCCACGGCAAAGGCACCTGCACGCGACTAGCGTAGAGAGGTCCGAGATGGCCAAGCCGCAATTCGATCCGCATGAGGACCTGCCCGACGGACTCGGAAGTCCTGCGCTTCGGGCGTTGAGGCGCGCCGGCTACACCCGTCTCGAACAGTTCACGGATGTGCGCGAGTCCTACCTCACCCGCCTGCACGGCATGGGAGCGAAGGCGATCGGTCAGATCAGGGTCGCTCTGGCGGCTCGTGGCCAGAGCCTCGCCGAGGAGAACGGAGAACGCGCGTGACCGAGACGAGTGTCGAGCAGCACCTCGACCGGCTTCGTGCGGATAAGCCCGCCTTCTTCGAGATCGTTCAGGCTGTTTGCACGGTCGTCGAGTCCGTGGCACCTGACGTCTCAGAGAAGGTCATGTACGGAGGCATCCTCTTCTCCGCGCCCATTCAGTTCTGCGGGGTATTCGCGTACGCACAACACGTATCGGTCGAATTCGGCCGAGGCTTCGAGCTCGACGACGAACTCGGAGTGCTCGAAGGAGGCGGCAAGCTCCGACGACATATCAGGTTGACTCAGTTGCACGATGTCGAACGCATGGGTATCCGCGGGTACGTCGCCCAATCGTATGCGTTGATGCGTGTGGAGTGAGATGACGGACCCCTGGCCGTATGCGACGTTGTTTGGGTATCGACAACTGAGGGCTAAGTACGTTACTACCTGGCGGTAGAGAGGAACTGCGTTGATTCGGAAGCTGAGTGCTGAGTTCTTCGGGACGTTCTGGCTCGTGTTCGGCGGTTGCGGGAGTGCGGTTCTGGCGGCTGGCGTCACGGATGTCGGAATCGGATGGCTTGGCGTCGCACTGGCATTTGGCCTGACGGTCATGACAATGGCGTTCGCGGTCGGCCACATCTCCGGAGGGCACTTCAACCCTGCGGTCTCACTTGGCCTGTGGGCGGGCAAGCGATTCGACGGCAAAGACCTCGTGCCCTACATCGTCACCCAAATCCTCGCTGCGGTTGTTGCGGCCGGAGTTCTGTACGTGGTTGCCAGTGGCGCACCGGGCTTCACGCTGGCTGACGGATTCGCAGCCAACGGGTACGCAGAGCACTCTCCCGGTGGCTACAGCATGCTTGCTGCGCTCGTCCATGAGTTCGTCCTCACGTTCATGTTCTTGTTGGTCATCATGGGCGCGACCGATTCACGGGCGCCTAAAGGGCTCGCTCCCATCGCAATCGGACTATGCCTGACAGCAATCCACCTCATTGGAATACCCGTCACAAACCTCTCAGTGAACCCGGCGCGCAGCATAGGGCCGGCGGTATTCGTTGGAGGCTGGGCCCTGCAACAGCTCTGGCTGTTCATTCTGGTGCCGATTCTTGGAGGACTCGCGGGTGGTGCCATCTATCGCGCGCTGCTCGCGGGGGGTCCAACAGACTCAGACGGAGTGGAGGGCTGATGAGCAGCATCGAGCCCTACCTCATCGTGATGCTCCCGGCTGCAGCACTGCTTGCGCTGTGGCTAGTGTTGAACCGATGGGGGCGCAAGCACGACCCGCAGGGTGGTTCGGCAAGAGATATCTGGTCCACAAACGGAGGCAGCGGTTCCCACAGGGACCCCGAGCAACACTGATCCGGTTCAAGCCTTCACCGATGGTGTGCGTAGCCGCAAAATGCACTTAGCCCACAAGTCCGCACAACCTGGAGAGCAGATGACTCACCCCCTCACAACGGCGACCCAGAGCGACCTCGTGTTCGACGTTGGCCTGCACATGGGCGAGGACACGGACTACTACCTCAAGAAGGGTTTCCGCGTCATCGCGTTCGAGGCGAACTCGGACTTGGTCGAATCCTGCCGCGCCCGTTTCAAGAGCGCTGTAGCGGACGGTAGGCTCGTGATCGTCGAAGGCGCGATCGTCGATGCGGACGCGATTGCCGCCGGCCAGCAGACGGTACCGTTCTACGTCAACGACAGCACATCGGTCTGGGGCACCGCCTGCCAGAGTTGGGCGGAGCGCAACGAACGGCTCGGCGCCACAAGCCGGCGCGTGGACGTCCCGGTCGTGGACTTCCGTGCGGCCCTCATCGCCCACGGCATGCCGCACTACATGAGGATCGACATCGAGGGGTGCGACCAGGTCTGCATCGACGCACTGCGTCAGTTCTCAACGCGGCCCGACTACCTCTCGATTGAATCCGACAAGACGAGCTTCGCCGCTATCCGACGTGAGATAGACACACTCGTGTCACTCGGCTACGACAGCTTTCAGGCCGTTGAGCAGTCAGAACTGCCACTGCGGCAGTCTCCACCCGTGCCTGCGCGGGAGGGAGCCAGCGTCACGCACCGCTTCGAAGAGGGCGCTTCGGGTCTGTTCGGTGCCGAACTCGATGCTGAGTGGAAGACCCGGGACAAGATACTCGCTCAGTATCGCGCCATTCGTGCGGGGTACTACCTGCTCGGTGACGACGGAATCATGACCAACTGGCATTTCAGAGGAGCCGGTAGGGCGCAACGTCTGGTCCGATCCATCTTGCGACCGATGACTGGCGCCGTTGTTCCCGGCTGGTACGACACCCACGCGAGGCACGCCATGGCAAGCGACATCGCAAGCTAGTCTGGAATCCCACCCAGCCGGTTTGCACAGCACCCGATCGGCTCAGCGACCGACCCCCTCGAATCACGAAGGCCCCCCGGTGTTCCCGGGAGGCCTTTCGCTCGAGCGGGGGAGCAGTGTTCCTAGCGAACGCGCATGTACTTGAAGTGCGAGACCGATGCGGCGTGCTTGAGGTCCTCATGTGAGACCTGCAGACGGTAGGAGCCCTTGTCGTAGGCGCCGAACCAATACCGCGTCTGCCACTTGGAGCCGTCGGGCGTACGGCCGACGATTGCGGGCTGGAATGTGGCCTGCTCGACCCAGTCGCCGCCGACCTTCTTCCACAGCGTCACGGTGACCGGATGACTACCGACCGCGTGGCGAGGAAATATCTGGCCCTTGATCGTCACCCAGTTCGTGCGCTTGACGCTGCTGCGCATGACCGGGGCCGTAAGTCGCGCCTTGACCGAAACGGTACTGACTTCGCTCTCGAGGCCCTCGGCGATGACCCTGAAGCCGGTGATGCTCTTCAGCGTCGCCGGGGTCACCGTGACGGTAGTGGGGCCCGAAGCCGTGCGAGAAGCCGAGATGCTACGGAACTTCTTCCACGTCTCGGTGCCTATCGGGCGGTACTGAATGGTCAGCGTGGTGGCCACCGACGTCTCGCCATCGAGTGCGGTCACGACCAGCCTCGTCACACCTGGGTAGGTAACAGTGCTTCGTGTGGGAGTAAGCCCGAGAGCAGGCGCGCCAAGGGCGACACTCGCCGTCGCAAGAACTAGTGCTGCAGCGAGCGCAGTACCGAGGGCCAACCTATACGGATTCTTCATCACAGTGCCCCTTCCGATTCATCGGTGTTGCGCGCAGATCGCCGAATCCGCGCATACCATTGGGTACACAATGCAATCGACCGGTTGAACGGAAGTTGCCGTGGCATTGAGTTTGCGTTGAGCCATCGCACAGAGCTCGACTACACTGGTCGTCCGAGCATCAACCCACGTCGACAAGGAGTCACCATGGCTCGCGCTGCAGCCCGTCACATCCTCGTTCCCTCCGCCGAGCAGGCCAACGACATCAAGGCCCAGATTGCTGCCGGCGCAGACTTCGCCGAGATGGCACGTCAGCACTCCACGTGTCCTTCAGGCGCCCGCGGCGGCGACCTCGGTGAGTTCTCGCCCGGTCAGATGGTCAAGGAGTTCAACGACGTCTGCTTCAACGACGAGGTCGGCGTCGTTCACGGCCCCGTGCAGACGCAGTTTGGCTTCCATCTGATCGAGGTCACGAACCGCACCGACTAGAAACGTCATGTATCTGCGTGCCGCGCGCATCTTCAGGCGGGCTGTGGTGGTTTCGGCCCTTCTCATCATGGCTGTCGCCACGATGCGCTATGCCAGCGCGCAGACATCCACGTGGGCCGCGTACGTCACGCTTGTATCAGACACGCGCGCACTTGCGGCCACGCATTCGGCCAGACCGCGCACCAGCGTCACACTCGACGTGCCCTACCGGGGCGCGAACTTCACAGTTCGAGTCCCGGTAGCCACGTCGTACCTCGCGGCTGCGAGGGGCGTGGATGCGACTGCCCTGTTCGGCTTCAACCGCTCGGTGCGCGCGGCATCGTTCTCGGCACTCGACTCGCAACAGCGCACAGATCCCTTCGTCGAAGCTCTCGCCGAACGGCTTGTCGTACTGCGTCAGCAGTTGCGCCTCTCTGACGACGACTACGTGGACCTGATGGCTCGCGCCGTGCAGGCGATTCCGTATGGGACCTTGCACCGCAACACCTACATGCCCGCAGTCACGGTCGCCCAAGGCAGGGGAGTGTGCGCCGACAAGAGCGTGCTGCTCTGGTCGCTGCTCCGACACGAGGGCTACGACGCGGGCATCTGGGTCTTCCCGACTCAGGAGCATGCGGCCGTCGCGCTTCGCGGCACCGGCCCGGGATTCCGCGGCAGCGGATACACCCTCATCGAGACTACGGACATCACCTACGTCGGCGAGATCGACCAGACTCTGCGTGCGGCCGGGCCCATCTGTGAGGAACCGCAGCTCATCGTGGTCGGCAGCGGTGGCAAGCGGTACACGCGGGACCTGCAGACCGAGTTCATCGCCGAGGAGATCGAGCGCGCGCAGGGTCCTCGCAGCATCATCCCGTCGGCCGACCCGGCCGTAGCGACGCTGGTTCCACAGTCGCCCGAAGCCGAGTCCCAGAGTACGCGCGATGCCTGGATCCACGCAGGCCGAGACCGGCCCGACGACACGTACGCACTTCTCGTCGGCGGGAGTTCGGTACGCTGAATTCGAATACGCCACACGCAGGTTCTCATCGTCCGCCGCGCGCTCGGTGAGGCGCGCTATCATGGACACTTCATGCGTCACCCCGCCTCAACCTAGGAGCGCGAATGTTCTATCGCAAGACCGTCCTCGACAACGGCATCACCGTCATCTCCGAGTACATGGAGTCGGTTCGCTCGGTGACCCTCGGCATCTGGTTCGCAGTCGGCAGCCGAGATGAGACGCCTGAAGAGGCGGGCATGTCGCATTTCATGGAGCACATGATGTTCAAGGGAACGCCCACGCGTTCGGCCAAGGACATCTCCGAGGAGTTCGACCGCATGGGCGCCGAGTTCAACGCCGGCACCTCCAAGGAGTACACGGTCTACTACGCACGCTTCCTGGACCAGCATCTTCCGCTCGCTTTCGAGATTCTCGGTGACATGGTCGTCAACGCTTCGTGCCTGCAAGAAGAGTGCGAAAAGGAGCGCAAGGTCGTTCTCGAGGAGATCGGCCGGATGGAGGACAACCCCGAGGACCACGTGGGTGACGTCTTCGAGTCCGCGCTGATGCCGCAGCACCCATTGGGACTCCCGGTCATCGGCAGGCGCGAGACCGTCGAGACGTTCGGCAACGCCGAGGCCAACGCATTCCGCGACAAGCACTTCGTCACTGGCAACGTCGTCGTCGCGGCTGCGGGCAACGTCGATCACGACGACCTGGTGGCGCTCGTGGAAGCGCACCTCGCAGGCCTGCCCGAGGGCCCGCGCACGGAGCGCGAGTCCATCGAGCCGATCGGCCAGAAGTCGCACGCGAGCCTGTGGGACGACACCAAGCAGGCGCACATCCTCTACGGCACCATCGGCATCTCGGCCGCCGACGAGGACCGGTTCGCGTTGCAGCTGCTCAGCGACATCGTGGGCGGTGGGATGTCCTCGCGCCTGTTCCACAAGATCCGCGAGCAGCACGGGCTGGCCTACGCGGTGCAGGCGTTCCCGCTCATGCACCAAGACACCGGCGGTTTCGCCGTCTACGTCGGCACCCATCCCGACAACGCACAGCGAGTCATTGGCATGATCCGCGAGGAGTTCGCTGACGTGATCGCCAACGGCGTTACCGACGATGAGCTCAACCGTGTGCGCGAGTCCTCCTCAGGACACCTCGTGCTGTCCACCGAGGCCACTCGGACGCGCATGATGCGGCTCGGGCGCTCTGAGATCGGCGGCCTGGAGATCCTGTCGACCGACGAGGCGATCGACCGCTACGAGCGCGTTACGCATGAGGACATCTCCCGCGTGGCGGCCCGGGTTCTGGACTCGCCCGCAACGCTCGCCGTGATCGGCCCGTTCGACGCCGAGCAGGTCGCGGCGCTCACCGACTAGTCTTCACGAAGGGATTATCCAGATGATTCGAGTTCTCGTGGTCGGCGCTGCCGGCAAGATGGGCCGAGAGGTCGTCCGTGCGGTCACCGCCGCAGACGGCATGGAAGTCTGCGCCGCCGTCGATACGGGCGCGACAGGCGTGTGCATCGAGAGCGGCGCGACCGGCATCACAATCGAGTGCCGCGGCGAGCTCGCCAGCGTCATCGCCGAGTACAAGCCGGACGTCATGGTCGACTTCACGCACCCCACCGTGGTCGAGAGCAACGTGCGCACCGCGCTCGCGGCAGGTGTTGACTGCGTGGTCGGTACCACGGGCATCTCGGAGGAGAAACTCGCCGAACTCGCGACGGTCGCCCCCGAGGGAACCTGCCTGTTCTTCGCCCCCAACTTCGCAATCGGAGCCGTGCTCATGATGCAGTTCGCCGAGCAGGCCGCCCGCTTCATGCCCTACGTCGAGATCACCGAGTTGCACCACGACCGCAAAGCCGACGCGCCCTCGGGAACGGCGATTCGCACCGCACGCATGATTGCAGCCGCCCGAGAGTCGGTGCCCGCGGTCCCCGGTCGCGAGACCGAGCTGCAGGGCATGGAAGGCGCGCGTGGCGCACTCGTCGAGGGAGTCACGGTCCACTCGGTGCGGCTTCCCGGACTCACTGCACATCAGGAGGTGTTGTTCGGGGGTCATGGCCAGACACTCACGATCCGCCACGACTCCAACGACCGCACGAGCTTCATGCCTGGTGTCGTCCTTGCGTGCCGCGAAGTCGGCTCGCGCAGCGGGCTCGTCGTCGGCCTCGAGAATGTGATGGGGGAGTAGAGCGTGTCCGGTACGCCCGACTTCAACTCCCGCCCCGTCGTCGTCATGAAGTTCGGCGGAACCTCGGTCGCGGATCGTTCCGGTCGAGAAGCGATTTCGCGACATGTGAGCGCTGCAGTCGAGCTTGGCAAGGCGCCGGCGCTTGTGGTCAGCGCGATGGGTCGTCGCGGAGCGCCCTATGCGACCGACACGCTTCTCGATCTCATCGACGGCATGCCCAGCGATGAGCGCGAACGCGATCTGCTCGCAAGCGTAGGTGAGCTCGTGACCGCCGTGGTGCTCGCAGCTGAACTGCGCGCCTCCGGGATCGCCGCCGAGGCCTTCTCGGGAGCCGATGCGGGCATCTTCACCGATGGCGTCCCCGGCAACGCGGCCGTGACCCGTATCCACGCCGACCGCATCCTAGCCGCCATCGCCGCCGGCGTGGTGCCGGTGATCGCCGGGTTCCAGGGCATCTCCGAGGACGGCACGTTGACCACACTCGGCAGAGGCGGCAGCGATACCAGCGCATGCGCGATCGGCGTCGCGCTTGGCGCCGAGGAGGTCGAGATCTACACCGACGTCGACGGCGTCATGACGGCTGACCCACGCACGTGCGACGGCACCGAGGTGCTTGACGTCATCGGCGCCGACGAACTGTTCCAGATGGCGAAGGCAGGAAGCAGGGTCGTGCACACGCCCGCTGCTGAGCTCGCGTTGAACTCGGGCATCGCGGTGCGCGTGCGCAACACCTTCAGCGATCATGCCGGTACGTGCGTGGCCGATATCGCCGCGTACCGCCCCGATCGCGTCGCCACAGCAGTCACGCATGCGGACGGCATAGCTCGCGTGCGCGTCGTGTTCGAGGATCGAGAGGGCACGCCCGGCCACATGGCCGCTCAGACCAGTGTCTACCGCGCCATGGCCGATGCAGGCGTATCCCTCGACATGTTCACCCCCGCCGGGGACGGACTCGTGGTCACGGTGCCGCAGGCCGCACTCGCGCAGGCGCGGGCGGTTGTCGACACACTCGGGCTCCGCTGCACGGTCCGTGAAGGCCTGTCGAAGGTGACGCTCGTCGGGGCCGGGATGCACGGCGTTCCCGGCGTCATGGCGCGCCTCTCCGAGCTCCTCGACGAGGCCGGGGTCGCGGTCTATCAGGCCGCGGACTCACACACCACCATCAGCGTGCTCGTATCCGCCGAGGACGCCGAGACGGCTGTCCGCGCACTTCATGATGGGTTCGGCCTCGCCGAGTAGCATCGGGCAGAAGTGCTCAACGTCTGGGTTACGTGCGGGTTGCTCGGCGGCGAATGTCGCTGCTCTGTGGCAGAATAGGGGCTGAATCAGACATCAGCCGGGTGCGCAGATGACGCGCGCGCCCGCCACGAGGGGATGCAATCCATGAGTACGCCGCGTTTCGGCCGGATGATCACGGCCATGGTCACTCCGTTCACCCCGGAGCTTGAACTCGACCTTCCTCGCGCACAGGAGCTCGCCATCAAGCTGCTCGACGAGGGCAGCGATGCGCTCGTCGTGTGCGGCACGACCGGTGAGTCGCCTACCGTCTTCTACCCCCAGAAGCTTGACCTGTTCCGAGCGGTGATAGAGGCCGTCGACGGTCGGGCACCCATCATCGCGAACGCCGGCGACAACTGTACGGCGGACTCGGTAGAGTTCGCGCAAGATGTCGCCGCCCTCGGTGTCGACGGAATCATGGCCGTCGTGCCGTACTACAACAAGCCCCCGCAAGAGGGCCTGTATCAGCACTTCAAGACGATCGCCAACTCCATCGACCTGCCGGTCATCCTCTATAACATCCCCGGCAGGAGCGTCATCAACATGACGCCTGAGACCACACTTCGCCTCGCCAACGATGTGAAGAACATCGTTGCCGTGAAAGAGGCGAGCGGCAGCATGAGCCAGATCGCGGAGATCACCAACGGCGCGCCCGACGGCTTCGAGGTGCTCTCCGGCAACGATGAGGACACACTGCCTCTCATGGCGCTCGGTGGTACCGGCGTCATCTCAGTGGTGAGTCACGTCGCCGGCCTGCGGTTCAAGGAGATGGTCACCGCTCAAGCAGCCGGGGACCACACGCGTGCGCTGCGGATACACCTCGAGCTGACGCCATTGATGAAGACGCTCTTCATGACGAGCAACCCGATCATGGTCAAGAAGGCCCTCGAACTCCAAGGGTTCCCGGTCGGCGGACTCCGCCTGCCCCTGATCGACGCCACTTCGGACCAGACCGCGGAACTCGAGCGAGTGATGCGCCGCACCGGAGTGCTCGTCTAGCGCCACCCGTGCACCCACCCGGTACGCCAGGGTCGGGTGCCAGTGAGACGAACGGATCCGTCGCCGCGTGCGGTGGCGGTTGTGTTGCATCAAGAACGCGATCCCCACTGGGCTCGCAAGTATGCCGCCTACGCGGCCGGAAGGAGACGTGCCTACCCGCATGTCAAAACAGAAGAGACCGCCACGCCTGCGAGTCATCCCGCTGGGAGGGCTCGACGAGGTCGGCAAGAACATGACCGTGTTCGAGTACGGCGACGACATGATCGTCGTCGATGCCGGAATCATGTTCCCCGACGACGACCATCCCGGCGTCGATCTGATCCTGCCCGACTTCTCCTACATCGCCAAGCGCAAGGACAAGCTCCGGGGCATCGTGATCACGCATGGCCACGAGGATCACACGGGCGCCTTGCCGTACCTGCTCAAAGAGGTCGGAGCACAGGTGCCGGTACTCGGCACGAAACTCACCCTCGGCCTCATCCAGGGCAAGCTCGACGAGCACAAGATCAAGAAGGCGAAGCTGCGTGAGGTCCGGGCCGGCGGGCACGTCTCGCTCGGCTCGTTCGGGTTCGACTTCTTCGCCGTCAACCACTCGATCCCGGATGCCGTAGGCGTGTTCATCCGTACACCGGCCGGGACCGTCCTGCACACGGGTGACTTCAAGTTCGACCAGACACCCGTTGACGGGCGCCTGTCGGACTATGGTGCGATTGCCAAGTTCGCCAAGACCGGCGTCGACCTGCTCATGTCCGACTCGACCAACGCTGAGACCCGCGGCATGACCGTGTCGGAGGCCGAGGTCGGGAAAAACCTGCGTCAGATGATCGCCGCTGCCGAGCAGCGCGTCATCGTCGCGTCGTTCTCCAGCCACATCCACCGCATCCAGGAGGTCTGTGACGCCGCAGTCGCCGCCGGCCGCAAGGTCGTCGTGACGGGCCGCTCGATGGTGACCAACACCAAGATCGCTCGCGAGACCGGCTACCTTGAGATCGCGGATGAGTGGATCGTCGACGCGTTCGATGCGGGCGGGCTTCCCTCCGAGAAAGTCGTGGTTTTGTGCACCGGAAGTCAGGGTGAGCCGCTTTCCGCACTTGCTCGCATGGCCAACGGCGACCACCGCACCGTGCAGGTCGAGGCAGGTGACACCGTGGTCATCTCGGCGTCACCGGTGCCGGGAAACGAGAAAGCCGTCAGCCGCGTCATCAACCGCCTCACGAAGGCAGGCGCCCGCGTTCTGCACAAGGGTTCGGCGATGGTCCACGTCTCGGGTCACGCTGCGTCAGAAGAGCTCAAGCTGATGCTCAACCTCTCACAGCCCACGTACTTCATGCCGATCCACGGCGAGACACGGCATCTCGCCGCGCACGCGCATCTCGCGTACGACGTGGGCATGTACGAGCAGGACGTCTTCATCCTCGACAACGGCGACTGCCTCGAGATCGACGCCCAAGGCGCCAAGCGAGGAACCCCCGTCGACCATGGCGTCGTGTACGTCGACGGACTGTCCGTCGGCGACGTCGGCCAGGTCGTTCTTCGAGACCGCCAGCTGCTCGCGCAAGACGGGGTCGCGACGATCATCATCGCCATCGATGCGCAGACGGGTCGCGTAGTCGGCGACCCCGAGCTCGTCACCCGCGGACTTGTCGTGGGTGGAGACGGAGACCCACTGCTCGTTGAGGCGCGCGCCCGGATCGCCAAGACCCTTGCCAAGACCGGTAAGGAGGGCGTCACCGATCTACACGTGG
>JAAXWY010000038.1 GCA_013334745.1 Coriobacteriia bacterium | reverse complement strand
CGGCGGGGTTGCGGGGGTCGTCCTCGGGGATACCGGCCTCGACCTTGCCCACGAGGTCGGCGCCGACGTCGGCGGCCTTGGTGAAGATGCCGCCGCCGAGACGCGCGAAGACCGAGATCAGCGAACCACCGAAGCCAAGGCCGACGAGGGCCGAGGTCGGCACGTTGAAGTACACGACGCCGATGGCCATGATCGACACCGACAGGATGCCGAGACCCACGACGAACAGACCCGTGACCGAGCCGGCCTCGAAGGCGACGGAGAGTGCCTTGGGCAGACCACTGCGGGCAGCCTCGGCGGTGCGCACGTTCGCGCGAACAGAGATCGCCATGCCGATGAAACCGGCGGCCGCGGATGCCGCGCCGCCCAGCAGGAAGCCGACGGCGGTCCAGATGCCGAAGCCGGTCACGCCGAAGAAGCCGGGAACCGCGATGGCGATAGCCAAGACGACGGCGACGATGCCGACGGTGCGGTACTGACGACCCAGGTACGCCATGGCGCCTTCCTGGATCGCACCAGCGATCTCCTGCATCTTCTCGTTGCCGGCAGGCAACTTGTTGATCCTCATCACGAGGAACGCGGCGAAGACGGCGGCGAGAACGCCCGCGCCCAAGCCAAGGAACAGCGGCAGGTTGGACATGTTTCCTCCAGAGCGGTTTGGGCAGCGGCGTGCCGGGCAGCCGCACCCCCTCCAAGTCGCGGACATTCTATCAGAGTGGAGCGGTGCGCAGGCACGATTTGTGAACTCGTGTGAAACACCGCCGATACCTGCAGGAATCGCCGAGCGAAGCCGCAACAGCGCGCTGTCGCCGCGCTACTCGGCGGATGCGGTCTGCACCGGCGCGCTCAGCACCGAGACGACCCGCAGGGCCTGCACCGTGGCACCGACGTCATGCACGCGAACGACAGCCGCACCACGCTCCACGCACGCCATGGCTGCCGCGACGGAACCGCCGAGTCGTTTGGCCGCATCGTCCACCCCGGTGATCTCGCCGATGAAGCGTTTGCGCGACACGCCGAGCACAAGCGGGTAGCCCAGCTCGACCAGCCGGGGCAGGCCGTCAAGCAGCGCGAGGTTGTGCTCGAGCGTCTTGCCGAAACCGATGCCGGGGTCCAGCGTGATGCGCTCCCGTGCGACTCCCGCCGCCTCCAGCGTGGCCGCCTGCGCGAGCAGGTAGCCGCCAACCTCACCGACGACGTCGGCGTAGTGGGGCTCGCGTTGCATCGTCCCGGGCTCACCCAGCATGTGCATGATGACGACGCCCGCATCGCAGCCCGCAGCGACCTCGACCATCGCGCGCTCGCGGAAGCCTGAGACGTCGTTGATGATGCTCGCGCCGGCCTCGACGCAGGCGGCCGCGACTTCGGCGTGGCGTGTGTCGATAGAGACGGGGACGTCGGCATCGGCGAAACGCATGACGATGGGGCGTACGCGCGAGAGTTCCTCGGCAGGGCACAGCGGATCGGAACCCGGTCGGGTCGACTCGCCACCGATGTCGAGAATCGCCGCGCCCTCCCCGATGAGACGCTCACCCCACGCGACGGCCGCAATGGGGTCGTCGTGCAGGCCGCCGTCGGAGAAGCTATCGGGGGTGACGTTGAGAATGCCCATGACCAGCGGGGCGTCGAGCGCCAGATCGAAGCGACCGCAGTGCCACACGGCCGGCTCGCTCATCGGCGGGAGCGGTCGGTGATGAGCGACATCGCTTCGGCGCGCGTGGCGGCCTTCTGCTTGAAGATGCCGCGCACCGCGCTCGTCACCGTCTCGGAGCCGGGCTTCTTGACGCCGCGCATCGACATGCACAGGTGCTCGGCCTCGATGACCACGATCACACCGGCTGGGTCGAGGTGCTCGACGATGGTGTCGGCTACCTGCGAGGTGAGCCGCTCCTGCACCTGCGGCCGCTTCGCGAACACATCGACGACGCGCGCGAGTTTCGACAGGCCGCAGATACGGCCGTCCGCACCTGGGATGTAGGCGACGTGCGCCCTGCCCATGAACGGCACGAGGTGATGCTCGCATACCGAGTAGAGCGGGATGTCACGCACGAGGACCATCTCCTGATGGCCCTCGTTGAACGTCACGTTGAAGTGCTCGCCTGCGTCTTGCTCAAGACCGGCGAAGATCTCCTCGTACATGTCGGCCACACGGCGCGGCGTGTCGAGCAGGCCCTCGCGACTCGCGTCCTCCCCGATACCCTCGAGGATGAGGCGCACACCTTGTTCGATGCGCTCGCGATCCACGTCAGGTATTGAGCGCGGGCGGCACGCCCGGCGCGATCGGGGTCTCAGCATCCGCGTCCGACTCGGCGTCCTCGGGCGCGATGGTCACGCCGCCGTCCGGCTCATCGGCACCCGGATCCGCGTCGTCATCGCTCTTGACGGGCTCGTTGGCGAGGAACTCGTCCCACTTGTCGTTGAGCAGGGCTTCAAGCTCGCCCTTGTCAATCGTCTCGCGCTCGACAAGCACCGACGCCATGAGGTCCAGCGTTGCACGATGCTCGGTCAGGATGGTGCGCGCCTTCTCGTACGCCTCGTCGATGAGCCGCGCGACCTCCTTGTCGATCTCGTAGGCGACCTCGGGCGAGTAGTCAGCGTTCGCCGAGAAGTCCCTGCCGAGGAACACCTCGTGATTGGCTTCGCCGAACGTCTGCGGTCCGAGCTTCTCGCTCATACCGAAGCGAGTCACCATTTGCTTGGCGAGCTTGGTCGCCCGATCGATGTCGTTTGAGGCGCCGGTGGTCACGTCTCCAATGGCGATCTCCTCGGCGACGCGCCCGCCGAGCAGGCTGGCGAGGTCGCACAGCATCTCGGTCTTGGAGCCGAGGAACTTCTCTTCCTCCGGCAGGTGCCAGGTCGAGCCGAGCGAGCGCCCGCGCGGGATGATCGTGACCTTGTGGATCTGGTCACCGTGGGGAAGAACGTGACCCACGACCGCATGACCTGCCTCGTGGAACGCGATTACCTTCTTCTCCTCGTCGGAGATCAGGCGGCTTTTCCGCTCGGGACCCGCCACGACGCGGTCGATTCCCTCTTCGAGCTCGATCATGTCGATCTTCTTCTTGCCATGACGGGCGGCGAGCAGCGCCGCCTCGTTGACGAGGTTGGCGAGGTCGGCACCGGTGAAGCCCGGCGTGCGACGAGCGAGCACCTCGAGGTCGATCTCATCGGTGAGGGGCTTGCCCTTGGCGTGAATCTGCAGAATACCGAGGCGACCCTTCAGGTCGGGGCGATCGACGACAACCTGGCGGTCGAAGCGGCCCGGACGCAGCAATGCAGGGTCGAGGATGTCGGGGCGGTTGGTCGCCGCGATGAGGATGACGTTGTCCTTGATGTCGAAGCCGTCCATCTCGACGAGCAGCTGGTTGAGCGTCTGCTCGCGCTCGTCGTGACCGCCGCCGAGGCCGGCACCACGCTGGCGGCCGACCGCGTCGATCTCGTCGACGAAGATGATGCAGGGGCTTGCGGCCTTGGCCTGTTCGAAGAGGTCGCGGACGCGCGAAGCGCCCACGCCGACGAACATCTCGACGAAGTCCGAACCTGAGATCGAGAAGAACGGCACGGCAGCCTCACCGGCAACCGCGCGGGCGAGCAGCGTCTTGCCGGTACCCGGAGGGCCGACGAGCAAGACGCCCTTGGGAATCTTGGCGCCCAACGCCTGGAACTTGCCCGGGTTGGCGAGGAACTCCTTGATCTCCTGGAGTTCTTCGATGGCCTCATCGGCGCCAGCCACGTCCTTGAAGGTGATGCGCGGCTGGTCACGCGTCATCCTCTTAGCCTTGGCTTTGCCGAAGTTCATGATCTTGGAGTTGCCGCCCTGCATCTGATTGAGGAAGAAGAACATCACCACGACCAGAAGCAGGATAGGCAGCACAGACGAGATGATGGTGATGAGCGGGCTTGGACCCGACGCATCCACGTCGTAGGTGGTGCCGAACTTGGTCTTGGCCTCTGCCATGAGCTCGGCCAGGCTGTCGCTGCCCACGTATGTCGAGGTGAACGGCTTAGGGTCGGACTTGGCGCTCTTCGCCTCAGCCGAGTCCCAGTAGGCTCCGGCGAGCTTGTTGTCACGAACCACGTACGTGACGTTGGCGATGCGTCCGTCTTTGGCCGCCGCCACAAAGTCGCTCGTGGGTAGCGGAGTGGGGCCTGCGGTATTGCCCTTGATCGAGGCCATGACGACCCAGACCAGGACGGCCAGCAGAACCAGGTACAACAGTACGGTGCGGAAGTTCTTGTTCACGGTCCCGGATCTCCTCGGGGATGCGCGCATCCAGCGCGTCTAGTCTGCGTATATCTCCGGCTTCAAAACGCCGATATAGGGCAAATTGCGGTAACGCTCAGCGTAGTCGAGACCGTAGCCGACGACGAACTCGTCCTCGACGTCGAATCCGACGTACTTACAGTCGATAGGTACCCGCTGCTTACCCTGTTTGCTCAAGAGGGCGACGATCTCGAGTGAAGCGGGCTTGCGAGATGCAAGGTTCTTGAGCAGGTACTTGAGCGTCAGACCTGTGTCGAGGATGTCCTCGCACACAAGCACGTGACGCCCCTCGATGTTCTCATCGAGGTCCTTGAGAATCCGCACAACGCCACTGCTCTTGGTCGCTGAGCCATAGCTCGACACCGCCATGAAGTCGAGCTCGACCGGTGATGACACCGCTCTGGCGAGGTCGGCAACGAAGATCGCCGCGCCACGGAGCACCGCGACGAGCAGGACCGGCTCATCGCCATAGTCGGCGCTGATCTGCGCACCCAGCTCGTGAACGCGCCGCTGGATGTCGTCCTCGCTCAACACAACGTGCGAGATGCCTGAATGCAGATCCATGTGGTCGTGTGCCCTTCCCCGCGTCGAAAGACCGGTCCCTCACTCGTGCCCGGAGCCCTCCCGGTACCACGTCAGCCGTACCGCCCGAGCCGTGCTGGCCCCGATTCGGTACTCCTCACTCATTCGTACCCCCGCCAGCCACACGATCCGCTCACCGTCGCGCACGACCGGAGTCGCGCCGCGGTTCCGACGCGGTACCTTCGCGTCAACGAGCAGGTCAGAGAGCTTGCGAGTGCCGTCCATGCCGAGGGGCCGCATCCGGTCTCCGGGGCGCGGCCCGTCTACGACGAGCCGATCCAGGCTACCAGCGTCGACCGTGATCGAGTCCGGCGTTCCCACGAGGTTCGAGGGATCCACCTCCTCGGCCACGATCAGCCCCGCCGGACCGAGGTCGGCGGTACCGGGTATGGGGAGCAAGGAAGGTGCCACCGCCCGCGAGGCCTCCCCCGCGCGCGAGACGATTAGTCTACCGTACTCGGTCTCCGCTCGCAGTCCGCTCGGCAGGTCGCGCGCAAAGGCGTCCTCGGAGAGACCGTCGACGATCGCCTCGACGTGCGCCGCCTCGAGCCGCGACGCATCGGGAAAGCAGCCGAGCAGCGCCGAGCGGATCGCCCGGCGCCCCATCGCGCGATCCAGCGTGCACATCCACTCGCGGTCGAAGGCGACGCTGACGCCCGGGTCCGTCTCGGCGAAGTCGTGCCCAAACGCGACGGCCATCGTGGTGAGCAGCGCATCGTCGTCGGCGAGCAGATCCATCGAGCGAGCCAGCGTCTCTCGGAAGATGGGGTTGGCACGCTCAAACACGGGCACCAGCTCGTGGCGGACGAACGCGCGTTGCCGCGTGGTATCGGTGTTGGTCGCGTCCTCACGCCACGCGCCACAGCGCGACCGCAGCCAGTCGCGGATTGTCGCACGGTCGCAGTCGAGCAGCGGACGGACGATGCGGTCGCGACGGTACGCGATGGAAGCAAGCCCGCCGGAACCCGCGCCGTTGATCACGCGCGCGAGAAACGTCTCCACGCGGTCGTCACGGTTGTGGGCCACCGCGATGCGTCCTCGCAGCGGCGAGACGCCCGCGCTCTCGCACAACGCGTCGAGCTCCTCGTCGGCGAATCGGTAGCGCACGCGCCTACCGGCATCCTCGAGGTTGAGCGCGTCCTCCTCGGCGTACGAAGCAACGTCGAAGCGCACGACACGGCACGCGATGCCGAGCGCGGCGCACTGCTCGGCGACGAAGTCGGCGTCGGCATCGGCATCGGCCCCGCGCAGCATGTGGTTGACGTGCAGCACCGAGAGCGGCGAGCCCGGCGCAAGGTCACCTGCAGCAAGCAGGTGGAGCAGCGCCATCGAGTCCGCGCCGCCGGAGACCAGCGCGAGCACCGGCGCACCTGCGGGTAGCAGGTCGTTACGAGAGGCGGTCGCATGAGCGATGTCGGGAAGTGAGGTCATGCCAGCAGAGTACCGCTTCGGGGTGACACGCGGCTCTAGTAGAGGTGCCGAGGCGCGGCGTGCGTGCGTCGGTCGGTGAACACGAGCTCGTCGCCCTCGTACGCGTCGATTCCCGAGCGCGTATGGACGTGTGTCGCATCGCAGGTCTGTCGCGCGGTCGTGACGATTCGTACACGCCACTCCCCACGCTCGATCGTGATCTCCCGCTCGCAGTCGACGGCGGCGGACAGCGGGTCGTCCGGCTCGATCGTCCAGCGGTCGAGGGCCGTCTCCCGATACTCGGTCGACGTGGCCGATATCGACTCGGCGACCGTAGTGCGGTCCTCGGTCACGAGCACGCCGTCTCCCTCGTCGCGCCGCACAGCCCGCGCGCGGTCGGCGACGCTGGCGATGGTGCCGCGCAGCGGCCCGGACTCGACCGCAGGCCCGAATAGCGGCGGCGTCGCGTCGTGCGGTTGCGCCGAGCGTATCGGCAACACGAGCGTACTCGCGCCACCGGTGTGCACCGTGAGCGCGACCGCCTCCGGTGACGGCCACGCTTGCGGCCAGTACGTGGGACTCACCGAAAGCCGTAACGTGTGCCCGGCCGCGATGCGCTGGCTCGTGAGGTTGAGCGCGACAGTAATCTGGTAGGTCCCACCCGGCACGAGCGCGGCCGGGTGTTCGTGGCCTTCTCGGTGGGCGAGGTTGAGCAGCCCGGCACTCACAAGCGTCGACGCGCCGCTCGGCGCGATGTCGCACAGCCGCACCGACACCAACGCGAGTGGCCGGTCCACCGAAAGCGACAACCGCGCCTCCGGCCTTCCGAGAAGTACAAGCGGTTCGGCGAGCGGATCCGAGTCGAACACGAGCGAGAGGGCGTCGTCGGGCCGCTGATCGTCGGGCATCTCGGCAGGCAAGCCGTTTGGACACCACGCGCCGGACTGCGCACCGCACGTCTGGTCGCCCCTTACGGTGAGGTCGCCGGTCATCGGGCCCTCCGAGCGCGATACCATCCGCGCGTCGGCGCCGAGCGCGAACTCATGCGGCGACACGCTGCTCGGGGGCCAGGCCTGCTCGGAGATCCAGACGCCGGGGCGCTCGGTGTGGTCGCGGCTGGGCAAGAGCGAGTCTTGCGCGTAGACCCGCAGCATCGGCTCGTTCTCCATGCCGTTCTCGATGCCCTTGAGCCACCGGTCGAACCAGCGGACGCACTCCTGCAGGAAGCCGATCTCGGGACCGGGCACACCGTGGGAGGGAAACACGTGCCCCCACGGGCCGATGATCGCGGCTTTCGGACAACTCAAGTGCTCGAGCAGGCGTGGAACGGCGTTGCGGTACGGGTCGGCCAGCCCTCCGAACGCGAGCACGGCCGCCTCGATCGCCGAGTAATCCTCGTCCACCGAGCCGTGCTTCCAGAACTCGTCGCGAGTCGGGTGCGCCATCCAATGCTCGATGTAGGGCGGCGTCTGACGCAGCCGCTCGAGCCACTCGGCGCGCCAACCGTCTCCGACGATCCGCGGGTCGGGTGGCCGCGAGTTCAGCGCGTGCATCCATGAGGCCCACTTGAGCATGTCCGAGGCGAGCAGGCAGCCGCCTTCATAGTGGCAGTCGTCCGTGTAGCGATCGTCCGTCGAGTAGCCGGTGATCACGGCCTTGAGCTGCGGTGGCCGACGCGCCGCGATCTGCAGCCCATTGAATCCGCCCCACGAGTAGCCGATCATCCCGCACGCACCTGTGCACCAGGGCTGCTCGGCGAGCCACGCGAGCACTTCGAGCGCGTCGTCGTGCTCCTGCTTCAGGTACTCGTCCAGACAGATGCCTTCCGAGTCGCCCGTGCCCCTGATGTCCACACGCACACCGGCGTAGCCGTTCGCGGCGAAGTACGGATGGCGCGACGCGTCTGCTGAAGCCGTCGCATCGTCTTTGCGGTACGGGATGTACTCGAGAATCGCGGGGACCGGCTGCGTTTCTGCATCCTTCGGAAGCCAGATGCGCGCCGAGAGCCGCGCGCCGTCTGACAGCGGGATCCAGACGTGCTCGATCTCGCGGACGCTCGCCGCCTGCTCGGGCGACCAGTGCTCAGGCATCAGCGGGTCTCCGCCAGACGTGCGGGGTCAGAGAACCCGGGGCGACGGGAGTGCCTATCGAGATGTCGGATGGGCGTAACCATGAGCACAGCCTATCGGAAAGCACCGACACCGTGGGCCTCGCCACCGAATCAGGCGGTGCGAGTGGCCCCGTGCTCCTCGGCGATTTCGATGACCCAGCGGGCCGTCCGGCCCACGAGCATGGTGCAGTGCGCCCAGCGCTCCGGGTGGTTCATATCCCCGATTCGCGCCACGACTTCGTCGCAGCTCACTGCCTCTTGGTCCTCGACCCAACGCCGACGCAACTCGCCAGCGGCATCGTAGCTCGGCTCCCACGCGTCTTCGGTTGAGGTGCGCCCCGCTGTCAGGCCAGAAGCCATGACCCCACCGGCGAGCGCACCGCAGATGCACCGAGAGCCTCCGAGCCCCTCACAGAAGCCCGACGCCATGCGAAACACCTCGGGCGGCATGGGATGACCAAGAGCCTCGTTCACGGCCTTGACCACAGACTCGCCACACCAGTATCCGGCCTCGTAGTAGCTGGATGCAGCGAGTTCCGCTTGATCGGCCACGGACACCAGCCCAAGCGATGTGAGTGATCTTGAAGCGCCTGCCGAGATGGCTGACATGGGGCCTCTTCTCGGGATGATTAGAGTCTGCGCATAGAATGTATCACCCTTTGCTATAATCGCGCCACAGGCTCGGTCATCATTCTTGATGGGTATATCAGGGGAGAACTCGAGATTGTCCGACTCCGGACAGCGAGATTCTCGCTAACGAAAGGGGCACCCATGTCACGCAGGTACACACGCATCGCCGTCGCTGCACTGCTCGGCGGCATGCTGCTTCTCGCCGGTTGCGCACCGGCAGCCGAGAAGCCGGCATCGCCAGCGGCGCCGGTCGCGAAGCAAGGACCGGAGGTCAAGGTCGCGTCTCTCCTGGACTCCGAGGGCGTCGTCTTGGGCTCGATGGTCATCAAGATGCTCGACGCCAACGGGATCACCACGGTAGACAAGACGAAGTTCGGCACCCCCGACGTCGTCCGCAAGGCGTTGCTCGCCGGTGACGTCGACGCATCGATCGACTACACGGGTTCGGGCCAGTACTACGTCGGCCCCGAGGGCGACCCGATGTGGAATGACCCGGTCAAGGGCTACGAGCAGATCAAGGCCGAAGACGCCAAGAACGGCGTGGCCTGGCTCACGCCCGCTCCCGCAAACAATGGCGAATACCTCGCGGTGAAGAAGGAGTTCGCCGATGCGAACAGCCTCGTCACTATGGAGGACTTCGCGAAGTTCGTGAACGGTGGCGGCACGGTGAAGCTGGTCGGCGACCAGTCCTGGATGGATAACCCGTCGGGCCTGAAGGCCTACGAGAAGGCCTACGGGTTCACGCTGAAGGACGACCAGAAGATCGGCCTGTCCAACGGCGTGACCGCTCAGTTCATCGAGGCGGTCGTCAAGGGCACCGATGGTGCGAACGTCGCAGAGGTCTACGCCACGGATGGTGGACTTGCCGAGCAGGGGCTCGTCGTCCTGACTGACAGCAAGAACGTCCCGCCGGTCTACGCGCCCGCGCCCCTGTTCCGGTCGGCCATCATGTCGGCGTATCCTGAGATTGAATCGATCCTCGCACCGGTCTTCGCATCCCTCACGACCGAGAAGCTGCAAGCGCTCAACCGCGAGGTCACGTTTGGCGGTAAGTCGGGATCGGATGTCGCCGAGGAGTACCTCAAGGCGAACGGGTTCCTCAAGTAGAAAGCCGGGCAGTGACGCAGGTCACCGGCACAGTACGTGAACATGCGAAGGTCGTTGCGGTCACCGGGGCACTCCTCGGGGCCGCGGCGGCCTTCGCCTCGCACGGCATCTCGTTCAACCAGAACCGCATCATCGAGGGTGAACCGACGTCGCTCGTCAACGGTCTCGGTGTCTGGGGATGGATTCTCGTTGGAGCGTGGGTCGTTGCGGGTCTCGTATCGCTCAGTCCCCTGCCGGATCGGATTCGCGGGATCGTGGTGACCGTGTTGGGCGGCGCGGCTCCCGTGCTGATGCTCTGGGGTGCAGGCATTGCGGCCTCTGCCCACGTGGCTGCTGCCTCGGACGTCGCGCGCACATCACTGCTGTGGGCGGCGTGGCTTTCCCTGTTCGCCTCCTACGTCGTCATCTTCGCGGCGACGGCGTGGTTGGAGGCAGGCTCGCTGAGGGCCGTTCTCACGTATCTCCCGGTCGCCGGGGTTATCGGGCTCGCACTGACCGGGCAGCTCTCCGAGCTTGCCGTGGCGCGTGAGTACGCGAACAACGCTGAGTCCTTCGCCGTGGAGCTCAGGCTGCACCTGGCGTACGTCGGGGGCGCGGTATCCATCGGGCTCATCTCCGGACTGATCCTCGGGCTGATCGCGGTTCGGCGGCGCTCGCTGGAGCCGGCGATCTTCGGCACGCTCAATGTGCTCCAGGTGTTCCCGACACTCGCGTTCATCGGCCTGATGAACCCCATCCTCACCGGCGCGTCAGAGCGCATCCCGTTGCTCGAGGCCCTGGGCGTTCGAGGTGTGGGGTGGGCGCCGGTCATAATCGTGCTGTCCGCATACGCCGTGTATCCGATCGCCCGCAACACCTACACCTCGCTCTCGAGCCTCGATTCAGATGTGCTCGACGCGGCACGCGGGGTCGGTATGAGCCGCACTCGTATGCTCGCCGAGATCGAGTTCCCGCTCGCACTCCCGGTCATCATCGCCGGGCTGCGTGTCGCGCTGGTTCAGACGACCGCGGGCGCCATAGTGGCCGGACTGATCGGCGGTGGAGGCCTCGGCACCTTCGTTTTCTTGGGTGCCGGTGAGACCGCGACCGACCTGATCCTTCTCGGCGTGATCCCGATAATGGTGCTTGCGCTGTTCTTCGACCGCTCCGTACTCGCCCTCCAGCGAGCTCTGCAACCTTGGGACACAACACGATGATTGAGATCAGCGGCCTGACGAAGCGCTACGGCGACTTCACCGCAGTTGACCACGTCGACCTCGATGTGGCCGATGGTGAGTTCGCAGTGCTGCTCGGCCCGTCGGGCTCGGGGAAGACCACGATTCTGCGCATGGTCAACCGCATGGTCGAGCCAACGAGCGGAACCGTGCGAGTCGATGGACGCGACACCGCGGATCTGAAGCCCGAACTGTTGCGCCGTTCGATGGGCTACGTCATCCAGAACACCGGCCTGTTTCCCAACATGACGATCCACAAGAACGTCGCGACCGTGCCACATCTGCTCGGATGGGACCGCAAGCGCATCGCCGCGCGCGTGGACGAGCTGCTCGACCTCGTCGGGCTCGACCCGGACACGTACGGTCCCAAGCGGCCGTCGCAACTGTCCGGCGGCGAAGCGCAGCGTGTCGGCGTCGCTCGCGCGCTTGCGGCCGACCCTCCGGTCCTGCTGATGGACGAGCCGTTCGGGGCGGTCGACCCGCTCACGCGCGAACGGCTACAGCATGAGATGCAGCGGCTTCAGAAGCGGGTCCGCAAGACCATCCTGTTCGTCACGCACGACATCGAAGAGGCGGTCTTGCTTGCCGATCGGATCGCGCTGCTCCGTGGTGGCGTGCTTCAGCAGTTCTCGGCACCCGAGATGATGTGGCGCGAGCCCGCCAACGAGTTCGTGCGTAGCTTCTTTGGCGAGAACCTCGGCCTGCGGATCATGGCGCGGCATTGCATCAGTTCGGTGAAGCTCGATCTGCTACCGGCGGGGACTGCGGTCGACTCCCTCCCGCGCGTGGATTCGCGTTCGACACTGAAGGAGGCGCTCGCCGAGCTGGTCGGCTCAAGGGCAGAACGCGTGGTGGTGCTCGAGGGTGAGCGCCCACTGGGCACCTTCGGGTTCGACGACCTCGTGCGTGCGCTCGGTGCGGGCAGCGAGAGCTCAGGCGACTGCGGCTCGGCGACCGACGCAGCGAGCGCCGACCGATGAACGCGAAACGTACCCAACTCGTCGCACACTGGGCGACCATCGCGGTCCTCGCGGGCGTGACGCTGTGGATGACGTTCGATGTCGCCGGGTTCTCTGCGCTGCTCACGCTGCTCGTGCCGGATGTCGAGACCGTCGTCTACCCCACCAAGCCGCTCTCGACGCTCATGGCCGAGCAGGTCACGCTCGTCGCCATGGCAAGCGTGATCGCGCTGGTCGTAGGCTCGCTTCTGGGTGCGGTCGCCTTGTCGCGTATCGGCCGGCCGTTTCGCGACATCATCGTGAGTGTGGGCAGCCTCTCCCAGATGGTGCCGAGTGTCGCCATCATGGCGCTGGCGGTCCCGGTGCTCGGCTACGGCGCCGAGCCTGTCGTGCTGGCCCTCGTGCTCTACAGCATCCTGCCGATCATGCTCAACGTCATCGCCGGCATCGAAGGAGTTCCGCCCGACGCCTACGACGCGTCCGTTGGAATGGGCATGTCACCGTGGCAGCGGTTCTTCTCGGTACAGCTGCCACTGGCGATGCCGGTCATCTCGGGCGGCATCAAGAACATGCTCGTCATCAACGTCAGCGCGGCCACGATGGGCGCCGTCGTTGCCGCAGGCGGGCTTGGAATGCCGATTCTTGCCGGCTTCCACGACTACAACAACGCCTACATCCTGCAAGGTGCTCTGCCGGCGATCATGTTGGCCCTGCTGCTCGACCGGCTACTGACGTCGCCGGGCGAGCTCACGGTCGAAGCGATCACGTAGACGCGGCGGCGCAGTACCGTCGCCCGCCTCCCGGTGGCGCGCCAGGGACGGCGAGAATACACTAGCAAGGTTGAGCCAACTCGTTCCCACGGAGGCACCGTGACCGCATTCAACCTCACCGACCCCGCCCTTGCCCCAATCGCCGAGAAGGTACTCGCCGGCACGCGCCTGTCTCGCGAGGACGGCATCGCGCTGTACGCGAGCAACGACCTGCTCGGCGTGGGACAGATGGCCGACTTCGTTCGCGAGCGCATCAACGGCGAGCGCGTCTACTTCATGGTCAATCGCCACATCAACCCCACCAACATCTGCCGCAACCGCTGCAAGTTCTGCGCGTTCGCGCGCAACGCCGACGAAGAGGGCGCCTACGAGATGACGCTCGACGAGGTCGCCAAGGCCTCGGCCGAGGGTGCGGCCGACGGTGCCTATGAGATACACATCGTCAGCGGGCTGCACCCTGACTGGAGCTACGAGTTCTACATCGACATGGTCGCGCGTTGCCGCGCTGCCGTGCCCGACCACGTCATCGTGCAGGCGTTCACCGCCGTCGAGATCGAGTACATGGCGATCATCAGCGGCAAGAGCACCAAGGAGGTGCTGCAGGACCTGCAGGCCGCAGGCTTGGATGCGCTTCCCGGTGGCGGCGCCGAGATATTCGGCGACCGCACCCGTCTGGCCGCTTGGGACAAGAAGACCAAGTCCGACGTGTGGCTTCGCATCCACGGCGAGGCGCACGAGCTGGGCATCGCGACCAACTGCACGATGCTCTACGGCCACATCGAGACGCAGGAAGAGCGGGTCGACCACCTCATCCGCCTGCGCGAGCAGCAGGATAAGACCGGCGGCTTCCTCGCCTTCATCCCGCTCGCCTTCCACCCCGCCAACACCGAGCTCGCCGATCTTCCGGCGACCACCGGCTTCGACGATCTCAAGACGCTCGCGGTCGCACGGCTCATGCTCGACAACATCCCGCACATCAAGGCGTTCTGGATCATGCTCGGCCTGAAGGTCGCTCAGCTCTCGACCGCGTTCGGAGTCGACGATCTCGACGGTACCGTCGTCGAGGAGCGCATCACCCACATGGCGGGCGCCACCACTCCCGAGGCCCTCTCGAAGGACGATCTCGTCAACATGATCGCCGAGACCGGACATGTGGCCGTGGAGCGCGACACGCTCTACCGCATCGTGAAGATGTACGCAGACGAAGCGAGCCGACCGGCATGGAACGCCGGCCCAATCGGCGCCGCGCCGCTCATCGGCGTGTTCCCGAAGGAGTAGCGGACACACGATGCCGCGCCCGCGACTCGGACACATCCAGTTCATCAACTGCCTGCCGCTGTACTACGGCATGGTGAAGAACGACGTCCTGCTCGACGTCGACCTCGTGCGCGCCAATCCGGCCGAGCTCGCAACCGACCTCGTCGACGGCACGCTCGACCTCGCGCCCATCCCCGCCATCGAGTACGCGCGCCATGCCGAGCAGTTCGTCCTGCTGCCTGACATCGCGATCTCATCGGACGGCGAGGTGCAGTCGATCCTGCTCGTCTCCAAGGTGCCCGCCGAGAACCTCGACGGTCGCACGGTCGCGCTCGCAGCCAACTCGCGCACCTCGGTCGTGCTCGGGCGCATCCTGCTGCAGCGGCGATGGGGCGTGAATCCCGAGTACGTCGAGATGCCGCCCGACCTGCCCGCGATGCTGCGCGACGCCGACGCCGCGCTGCTCATCGGCGATGAAGCGATCCGCGCCTACTGGGAGCAGCCGGCGCACCTCCACACCTACGACCTCGGCACCGAGTGGAAGACCTGGACCGGCCTGCCGTTCGTCTTCGCCGTCTGGGCGGTCCGTCGCGAGTACGCCGCCGAGCACCCTGAAGCGGTTCGCTCGGTGGCCGACGCCCTGACCGACTCGCTCGCCTACTGCCGCGATCACCTCGACGAGATCAGCGAGTACGCCGCGCGCTGGGAGCACTTCTCGGCGGATAAGTTCCGCAGCTACTTCGACGCGCTCCAGTTCCGATTCGAGCTACGATTCCGGGAGGGCCTGGTGCGCTATCTCACTGAGGCCGCTGCGATCGGCCAGCTCGACGCCGTGCCCGACATGGTCGTGTTCGGGGAGGACTCGTGATCACTCCCGCCAATCCCCGACAGGTCACGGGCTTCCTCGCCCGCGAAGCCGCCGCCGGCCGATACCGGCTCACCGCTGCAGACGCCGTGATGATGCTCGACCATGGCGACCTGCTCGAGCTCGGTCAGGCCGCTGCTGCGACGCGCGAGCGCATCGTGCCCGAGCACGCGGTGACCTTCATCGTCGACCGCAACGTCAACTACACCAACGTCTGCGTGAGCGGCTGTCGCTTCTGCGCGTTTTACACCGACGCCAACGCCACCGACGCCTACGTCCTGACCCGCGAGCACCTCGCCGAGAAGGTCGCCGAGACCATCGCGCTCGACGGCACCGCAATCCTGCTGCAGGGCGGCATGCATCCCGACCTCACCATCGAGTGGTACGAGGGCATGCTGCGCGACATCAAGGCCGACCACCCGGCGATCCACGTGCACGGCTTCGGCCCGCCCGAGATCGTGCACATCTCACGCATCTCAGGCATCAGCACCACGGAGACGCTGCGCCGGCTGCGCGAGGCCGGCCTTGACTCGCTGCCCGGCGGCGGAGCCGAGATCCTCGTCGACCGCGTCCGCAGCCACGTCTCTCCCAAGAAGGCCACGAGCGACGAGTGGCTCGACGTGATGCGCGCCGCGCACGCCCTCGACATCTCGACGACGGCGACGATGATGTTCGGCTCGGTCGAGACGCTCGCCGAGCGCGTCGAGCACATGGAGCGCATCCGACAGGTGCAAGACGAGGCCGTCGCCGCCGGCCACGTGGGTTTTCGCGCCTTCATCCCCTGGAGCTTCCAGCCGGGTAACACCGAGCTCGCGGAGGATGAGGGCGCGGCGAGCGGTCTTCCGATGACCGCGGCCAGCGGCTACGAGTACCTCAAGACGCTCGCGGTCTCGCGGCTCTACCTCGACAACGTGCGCAACGTCCAGGCGAGCTGGGTGACGCAGGGTGGCAAGGTCGGGCAGATAGCGCTCGCCTTCGGCGCCAACGACATGGGCTCGACGATGATCGAGGAGAACGTCGTGGCGGCGGCCGGAACGAAGTTCATGCTCGCACGCGAGGAGCTCGTCCGCCTCATCCGTGACGCCGGCTACGAGCCCGTGCAACGCGACACCCTCTACCGAGAAGTGAAGCGCTTCTAAGAAGCCATGCGCCTACGGAGCCAGATCGCTCGAGGCCGCAGTCACCGCACCCGGATCCACCGTCAACGTGGTCGCTGCGGTGATCGTCGCCTTGTGGTCGTAGTACTGCGAGAGGGACGAGGGCGTGGTTCCCGTGAACCTGAGGTGGTACGTGCCCGGCGTAAGGCCGGTGATCGCGTAGCCGCCCAGCAGGTCGGTGAACACGCCCTTGCGATACGAGTTCGTCGCCGCATCGAACGCGGTGACCACGATGCGCGCCTGCGGCAGCCCCCCGGCGGTGATGCTGCCCGCGATGGTTCCGGCGGTGGGCGCCGGCGGGGCCAGGTCGCTTGAGGCCGGGGTGACCGCGCCGCCGGTCACGGTGAGAGTCGTCGCGGCAGTGATCGCTGACGTGTGGTCGTAGTACTGCGAGAGCGTCGAGGGCGTGGTTCCGGTGAACCTGAGGTGGTAGGTGCCCGCGCTCAGACCCGACACTGCGTATCGGCCAAACGCATCGGTGAACACGCCCTTGCGATACGAGTTCGTCTCGGCGTCAAACGCGCTGACGACGATGCGGACCTGCGGCAACCCGCTTGCGGTGATGGTGCCTGCGATGGACCCGAACGGGGGGTCGACGTCGAATCCGTAGACCGCGCCACCGGCTGGACTGGCCGAGCGCGCCGCCTGATCCTGCCCCGAGCTCACGGCGCTGGCGGATGCGTCATCGAACACGACGACGCTCACCTCGTGTGCTCCCACCGAGAGCGGCGATGCGGGCAGGTACTGCCAGCTCACATCGGGCGTGCCGGCTCCGCCTGTGATGGTCGCTCGCTGAAGCGCCGAGGCCCCATCAACGCGCACGAACACCGCTGCGATGGGCGTTCGATACGGCGAGCGCGCACTTCGGGCTGTGCCCGAGATCGTAGGTGTGACGCTCGTCGTCGCATCGCCGGGCAACGGCGTGACGGTGACGGCTACAGACTCCGCACCCACGTCGCCGCCCGCGCGCGCGACCGTCGGGCCGAGCAGCCCCGCGATCGGCGCCGGTTCGTCTATCACGGTGACGTTGTTGCTGCCCCAGTTGGCGCAGTAGGTCTTGTGCGGGGTGGAGCCCTCATCGACGGCGAGCGCGTACGGGCGGTAGCCCACCGCACAGGTGGTCACGGCAAGATCGCGGTCGATGATCGTGACCTGATCGGCGCCGTAGTTGGTGACGAACACCTTGCGGTCACCTTGGTCCGCAGCGACAGCCCACGGCTGAGTCGCGACGCCAATCGTTGCTTCGACGGCGTTGGTGGCCGAGTCGATGACGACGACGTCGTTGCTGGCGTAGTCGGCCACGAAGATTCGACCGGTGGTCTCATCGATATCGACGCCCAGTGGGTTGTCGCCGACGGCCACATTGGCCTCGACGGCATCGGTGTCGTTGATGACGGTGACCGTGTCGCTCGCGGGGCTGGTCACGTAGACGTCACCCGTGGACTGATTGACCGCCATCGCCTTGGGCCCGGCGCCGGTCGCTGCGGTCGCGACGACGGCGTCGGTCTCCATGTTCACGATGCTCACGTTGTTGCTGTACCGGTTGGCCACGTAGAGCCGCTTGCGCGTGGCGCTCGTGAAGATCGCCAACGCGCGCGGAGAGCTGCCAACCGGTATCTCGGCTATCGACGCCCCCGTCTCAGCGTTGAGCACGCTCACCGAGTCGCGGTGGTAGTTCGCCACGTAGAGTTTGGGCGGCGTGCTCGTGGCCCACAGGGCGAGCGCACGGGGATTTCCCAAACCATTGGACGCCGGCACCGTGACGGTTGCGGTCTTGGTGAGCGTCGATTCATCGATGAACGACACCGTGTGCGACTGCCAGTTCGCGACGTAGGCGCGCGGCGGCGAAGAGATCGCGTTGACCACAACCGCGTTGGGCACGGGGATCGACTGGCCCGGTGGCATCGGAATCGTCGCCACGTTGGAGTCGGTGACGCCGTCGATGACCGAGACCGTGTCGTCGTAGAAGTTCGCGACGTACACACGGTGAGTGATGGGGTTGACTGCGATCGCAGCGGGCGAGAGGCCTACGCCCACCGTCGCGATGGGGACATCGGCCGAGAGGGCCGTGCCGGTCAGCGAGAGCGCGCAAACCAAAGCGCCTGCGACCACACTGGCAGCAGCGCGTCGCCGAAGCCCTTTGCGAGTACTACGCGCGCCCATCGTTCACCCCATATCCAACTCGAACGTACTCCCCTGCTTGGTACCGGGTCAACGGCTGTCCGCCAAGCGGCATGGCGTGCCACCGGCGCCCTGATACGCTAGATTGAGCACAATCCGAGACGTCGAAAGGCCTGACGATGAAGCTGACGAAGAGAATCGCCACGCTCGTGATGGTTGGCGCTGTCATAGTAGCCGCGGTCGCGCTTACCGGATGCGCCGGAGGTGGTACGGGTTCATCGGCCGGTGGTGCGAAGCAGGATCCGGCCCTCCTCGTCGGCCCCAACTGGACCGCGACCAAGGTACTGGACGCGGCGGGTACGCTCGCCCCTGTGGTGCCGGACGCGCCTCCGACCGCCATCTTCGATGCAGGCGCGGTGTCGGGTAAGGGCAGCATCAACACCTACAACGCGACGTATGCCACCTCGGGCGACAACGCGATCACGTTCACGCTCGGAGCGACCACCCAGATGGCCGGACCCGACGAGCTCATGAAGCAGGAGACCGCCTACTTCGCCGCTCTCAGCGCAGCGAAGACCTACACGGTGAGTGCCGAAGCGCTGACGCTGCTCGATGAGTCCGGCAAGGAACTCGTTGTCTTCGAAGCATCCGAGCCGGCCAAGCTCACCGGGATGACCTGGTACGCCACCAACTACAACAACGGCAAGCAGGCCGTTGTGGGTCTCGTCGAAAGCTCGACGATCACCATCGCCTTCGACGACTCCAACGCCGTCTCGGGCAACGCGAGCGTCAACGAGTACAGCTCGACCTACAAGGTGGATGGCGAGAACATGACCATCGACGCGCAGATCGGCACCACAAAGATGATGGGCGAGCCGGAGCTCATGGCCCAAGAGGCTGCATACCTCGCCGCGTTGCCCACGACCACCCGCTACGAGATCACTGGCGACGAGCTGATTCTGTGGAACGGGGACGCGCGCGTGGCCGGATTCCGCGCTACTCCGTAGCCTCGGTAGACCCTCGTAAGAACAGATACCCGCCGATCCCCACGAGGATCGAGGTCAGAAGCACCGCCATCTTCGCCTCATCGAGCAGCAGCTTCTCCGAGAAGGCGAGATTGGCTACGAACAGCGACATCGTGAAGCCGATGCCGCCGAGAATGCCGCCGCCGATAACGTGACGCCAGGTAAGCCCGCTCGGTAGTTCGGTGAGACGCGATTTCACTGCGACCCACGCGAACAGCGAGATGCCGAGCGGCTTGCCGAGCGCCAGACCAAGGAACACGCCGAGCGTGACCGGCTGGATGAGAAGTGCGCCGACGTCGAGCCCGACAAGTCGCAGGTTCGCATTCGCCAGCGCGAACAACGGCAACACCACGTACGTCGTGAGCGGGTGCAACGAGTGCTCCATCCGCTGCAGAGGAGAGGCGACCCACGCCGTGCGCTGTCCGATCTCGAACGCGCATTCCTGCTGCTCGTTGTCGTCGAGAACGTGTGCGCCGGGTGTATCGGCTGACTCGATCGCGGCAAGTCGGTGGCGGCTGTAGTCCACGAACGCGAGCGGGCTCATCTTGGCCCGGGCCGGAATCGTCAGCGCGACCAGTACGCCCGCGATCGTGGCGTGCACGCCTGAGTTCAGGAAGCAGAACCACACGGCGAAGCCGATGAGTGCATAGGGCAGCGTCGCGTCGACTCGCAGCCGGTTGAGGGCGAGCAACACGCCGAGCAGCACGAAGCCCACAGCCAGCCACCACAGCGACAAGCCACGCGAGTAGAAGATGGCGATCACCAGAATCGCACCGATGTCGTCGGCGATCGCAAGCGCGGTGAGGAACAGTTTGAGGCTCGCGGGCACGCGGCTACCCAACACCGCGAGGACGCCCAGCGCGAAGGCGATGTCGGTCGCCATCGGGATTCCCCAGCCCTGCCCACCCGGCCCGCCGGCGTTGATCGCAAGGTAGATGGCCGCCGGAACCAGCATCCCGCCCAACGCAGCGAGGACGGGGAGGATCGCCTGTCTCGGCTTTGACAGCTCACCGACTACCATCTCGCGCTTGACCTCGAGCCCGATGACGAAGAAGAACACCGCCATGAGACCGTCGTCGATCCAGTGCTTCATCGACTGGATGAACGACCAACTGCCGAACTCAACTCCGAACTCAACGTGCAGAAACGCTTCGAACGCCTCGTGGGCCGGAGAGTTCGCGATGACGAGCGCGAGCACCGTCGCCCCTAGCAGGAACACGCTGCCGGAGATCTCGAGCTTCAGGAAGTCAGCGAATCCTCCGAGCAGGCCCGAGCGACGGCTCATCTCGGTGCTATCGTCAGCCACTTAGCCCTCCCCGACTCGTGACGGCGGTCGTCGGCACATTCTCCCACAATCGCCGAATGGCGCAGTTCACGAGGCTCGGTCGGGCTATGCTTCTCGTGTGCGTTTGTCACCGGACCGCATAGCGCGGCGCCGAATGGGAATGCACACTACAAGAACGCCGTGATTCGCCCGGCGTTCTTGACGATTGACGGTGCCGTGCACGATGGAAGGTGGAACCCATGGGACTGTTCGACGGCGTGAAGGGCGAGGTGCAGCAGCAGTTCATCGCGCGCCCCGACTCAAGCAAGGACCTGGTGCTGTACAAGTGGCCCGAGACCAACATACGCATGCTCTCGGTCGTCACGGTCCAGCCCGATGAATGGGCGTACTTCATTAAGACCGGTAACGTCGTCGGATACCTCCAGGGCGGGCAGCACAAGCTCGACGGTGCGCAGATTCCGTTCCTCGGCGGTCTGATCGACAGCGTCACAGGCGGAAACGTCCTGATGGCCGAGCTCTACTTCGTCTCAAGCCGTGAGTTCGCGAACAACAAGTTCGGCGGCTCGATGGGAGAGGTCGAAGACCCGGGCACCGGCGAAGTCATCCGGTGCGGCGTCTTCGGCGAGTTCGTGTTCAAGGTCGTCGATCCCGCCAAGCTCATCCTCAACCTCGTGGGCACCCAGACCATCGCAAGCAACGACATGATCATCGACGCGATCAAGGATCAGCTCACCAAGATCCTGCGCGCGACGGTCAACGGCAAGATGAAGACCGAGCAGTGGTCGCTCCTCGACGTGACCTCTGGCATGTACACGCTCGACTTCGAGCAGACCATCGTGGCGGCCGCCGCGCAGTACCTCGAGCCGTTCGGCCTCGCGATCACCCGCATCGAGGACTTCCTCGTCAACATGGATGAGAACGACCGCGTGCGCCTGCTCGAGATCAAGGACCGCATGGCCAAGATGCGTCTTGCCGGCGATCCGCGCTACATGGCTGCGGCCCAGACCGAAGCGATGTTCGGCGCGGCCGAGGGCATGAAGACGGGTGGCGACGGCACCAGCATGGCCGGCCTGTTCGTCGGTGCCGGCATCGGCCAGAGTGTGGCCGGTGGCATCCAGTCGGGGCAGGTCCAGCAGGCAGCGACCGATGCCGCGACTGCCGAGAAGGCCGCGGCCGATGCTGCGGCGGCTGCCGCGGCTCCTGCGGCCGCGCCGGTGGCGGCAGTTGGAGAAGTACCGGTGTAAGATCTGGAAGCGGTGGCCGAGGTTGCCCACTGCTCGCCGCCGGGTTCACCGCCCTCGGAGGCGGTCAGGGTGATCTCGGTGTTCTCGCGGTATTTCCCAGTTTCGGAAAGACAGTTG
>JAAXWY010000037.1 GCA_013334745.1 Coriobacteriia bacterium | reverse complement strand
ACCTGTTCCCGCAGACCTACCACGTGGAGACGGTCGCCATCTTCAAGCGCTCCTAGCACGGTGAGATACCACGAGCGCCGCCGCCCGAACTGGGCAGCGGCGCTTCGCGTGATCACCTGGTGAACGAACTAGACGAGCCGACCAACCTCCGGGAAATCCGTCACGTAGACGTCGTGCGGAGCGTCAGCGTGCTCTTCTGTCAGGTCCGCTCCGGCAGAGTGAAGCGCCTCGTGTCCGCCGCCATCCCACATGGGGCTATCGGTGACGTCGTACACGACGCCCTCGTATGCGACGTATGCCAGGCGCCCATCGCGGCCATCGTATCCGGCCAGATCCTCCAGCGTGAACTCCTGCATGGACTCCTCCTCGGCGTAAGCACCGCAAGTCGCGGTCGATTTTCCTTCTCGCCCTACGATACCAAGTCCCGCAAGAAACAGTGAAGCCGCCGGTTCCCCGGCGGCTTCAACAAGGAGCCCACATGAAGGGTGGGTAGTACCCGTCTTGGCCTTACTCGTTCTCCAACTCATCGGACAGTGCAACGAGATCGACGAGGATTCTTCGTCCGGTCGTCGAGACGATACCCTGCCGCGCCAGGGCGGAGATCACTCGGCTTGCCGTCTCGCGAGACGTGCCCGCGAGTGTTGCGATGTCGTAGTGGGTCATGCCCTGGATGACCGGTGTTCCTCGAGTCTCAAAGCCCGCAGTGGCCATGTTCAGCACCACTCTCATGACGCGATGCGTCGCATCGTGAAAGGCCATGTCCTCCAGACGGCTGTTCGTGTTGCGAAGCCGCCGGGACAACGTGGCGATCAATGAGAGCGCGATTCTGGGCTGCAACTGAATCGCCGGCGAGAGATCCTTGGCGTCGATGCCGAACAGCTCGACTTCGGTGACCGCGATGACATCGGCCGAGCGCGGCTTGGAGTCGACAAGCGACATCTCGCCGAAGTGAGTCGGCGCCTCAAGGTAGTTCAGCACCAGCTCCTTGCCTTCAGGACTGGCGAGCGACACCTTCACACGGCCCGAGACCAACAGGAACATCATCGCACCGTGCTCATGCTGCCCGACGATGAAGGCACCGCGCGGGTATCGACGGTACTGGACCATCCCCGCAAGCGTCTCAAGACTCTCGGGAGACATGTCCGAGAAGATCGGGATCGAAGCGAGCCGACCCATGACCTGCTCTCGTGTAGGTGTGGCGTTCATGACCTCTCTATCGGCGTTTCCGCCCGCAACTTTATAGGGGAACTGAGTCAGAGCGCACTGCAGCCACGGAGAACCGTGGCTGCAGGATGCGCGCATGCGTCTCGGACTCAGCCGCTGACGCGGATGTACTCGATAAATCGGGGTGTCAGGTGCGGGATGAGCTGGGGCAGGTAGGTCGGCATCAGTGAGTCCATGGTCTTGGGAAGCAGATCCGGGATCAGCTCCTCCATGTCCTCGGGCATCGGCCCGATGTGGTCCTGGACTGCGGCCACCATGTCCGGCATCACCTTGCCGAGAATGCCCGGCGCCATCGCAGGGAACATGAGCGGCATCATCTTGCTCATCATCGCCAGACCGCCGGGCACGTGCTTCATCGACAGCATCATGGGCTTCATGCCGGTGGGCATCGCGTCCATCATCTGCGGGAAGATCACCGTCATCAGCTCGGCCATGTTCTCCGGCTCCATGAGCGCGATGAACTTCTCGAAGTAGCCCCACATGTACATGGAGTACTCAGTGGTCTCGGCGATCTCGTAACCCGCCGCCTGAGCGACGATCCTCGAAAGGTCATCGATCTTGAGACCGAGCTCGTTCTTGATGTTGCTGTCGCGAAGCTGGACTTGGCAGCACGGGCACAGCGCGACGACTGTGTCGGCACCCACGTCGACAGCCTCCTGGAGACGGTGGCCGCCCAGAATCGGGGCGACGGGCGCCTCACCGACCAGAGTCAGCACGCTACCGCAGCACATGCCTTCCTCACGGTTGTGCTCCATCTCGACGAAATCGACACCCGGGATGGCCTTGAGCATGTCGCGCGGCGGTTCGTAAATGCCTTGAGCTCGTCCGGCATGACACGAGTCGTGGAAGGTGATCTTGCCCTCAATGGGGTTCTTCAGCTCAAGACGCCCGTCGGCCAACGCCGGCGCGATCAGCTCCGAGTAGTGCTTGATCTCGAAGTCGTACTCCTCGCCCCGGTCGGCCGCGATGCCTGCGTACAGTTCCTTCCAGACCAAAGCGCAGGCAGGGCAGGACGTCACTACGGTCTTGACGCCACGCTTGCGGGCCTCCGACGTGTTGTGCTCGCAAATCTCCTCGAACAGGTCCCACTTGCCGGCGACCTTCATCGGTATGCCGCAACACGCCTCGTCCTCGCCCATGTAGCAGACCTCGTAGCCTGCGTCCGTGAGCAGACGCACCGACGCCTCGGCGACGTCGGTCTCGACGTAGCTCGCGGTACAGCCGGCGAAGTACATGACCGGGCCCTTGTCGGCGAGCTTGGGCTTCATGTCCTCTGGCACCCAGTTCGCGCGGTTCTCGCGCTTGCCGGCCCAGATGTCGTTTTCGCCTCGTAGCGATGCTGCCATCATCTCGAACGGCGGGAACGTGCCGAGCTTCTCCTCATGGATGAGCTTTCCGCGCATCTCCATCCAGTTGTGCTCGATGGGAAGTTGCAGCTGACAGCGCGTGTTGCAGACCTCGCACGTGGTGCACACGAGCATCGTGTCGATGGCCTTGCGATCCCACGTCTCTCGCCCCGCAAGCACTTCGCGGATGTAGGCGTACTTGCCTCGCGGTGACTGCGACTCCCAGCCGCGGCCCGAGTACTGCTCGCACGTCGGCACGCAGTAGCCGCACCGCGCGCAGGCATACGCCATGAACGCTACGTCCCCCGGGATGCCGTTGATGTCGCGCGTGAGATCGCCAGGGCCCGAAGGCGGCTTTGCGGCATTGGCCATCGGGCGAACGATCGACTCGAACATCGTCGCACCGCCCATGATCACGTCGACGAGCCCGGAGCCCAGCACTTTGCCCGGGTTCATGGTTCCCGCCGGATCGATCTGCTGCTTGTATGCCTTGAGTGCCGCAACCTTCTCAGCGCCGAGCACACTGTCTGCCTCGCGTCGGAAGTACAGTCCCGTCGAGTAGGCGGCGCCGCCGTGCTGCTTGGCGATCTTGATGACCGAGAGCGACAGGGCGAATGCGAGGTTGAAGGCGAACGTGCGCTCGTCGTGCGGGATGAAGCCGAGCAAGACGACGTGGTCACCCTTGGCGACCATGCCTTCGAGGATGAACGGCTGATTGATCTTCTTGTCGATATCTCCAAGCACAGCAGCCAGCTCGGAGAGCGGAACGATGACTTCGGTCGGGACGATCGACGGTCCGATTCGCTTCAGGCGCATCGGCGCAAAACGCTGCTCCCACTCGTGCTCTGCGGCCAGCGCATCGAGCTCAGTGCCTCCGTGTGCCGAGGCGATAGCGGCGAGCGCACTGTCAATGGCCCCACGGCGGGATTCAGGGTATGCGATGACGGCGAGGAACTCCTGCGGAAGCGAGGGCTCGTAGTGGTCGTGCGCCATCTCATACGGGTGACCGTGTCGGTGGGGCAGCTGAGCCTTGAGCCGGGTCGACTCCGGGTTCAGGAATGTGATCGACCAGATCGGCACCGACTGCTTCGAGATGTCGGCAAGCGCGGCTCCAAGCTGCCCGGCCGACTTGAATGCGATGAGCCTGTGCACCTCCGCCTCGAGCGCACGCACCCGGAACTCGACTTCGGTGATGATGCCGGTGATGCCCTCGGCGTCGGCAACCAACTGCAGGAGCCGCTCGCCGGAGAACTCGCTGACCTCGCCCGTGGGCGAAACGACTCGGGCTGATACGACGTTCTCCTTGAACTGCCCGTACTCAAAGCTTCCGAATCCGCTGCCTCCCTGGGCAAGCCACCCGCCCACCGATGAGCTCGGATACGACGATGGGTAGAGGCGCAGCGCGAGACCCTGATATCCGATCTCGCGGTCGACTTCCTGCCAGATAGCACCGGCCTGCACGCGGACGGTGAGGCCTTCGCGATCCACCTTGAGCACCTTGGTGAATCCCGAGATGTCGACGACGACCGCTCCCTTGGGCGGCAGCACGCCGCCGTAGCCACTCGTTGCCCACGCACGAGGGACGAGCTCCAAGCCCTCGGATCGTGCAAGCTTCACCAGCTCGACGATGGTCTGTTCATCCTTGGGCCGCACAACCGCCCCCGCGATTCCCGCCGGCATGAAGGGTTTCACGAGTGATGGCATGGCTCCGATATCAAACGAGTACATCTTCCGTTCGCGTCGGTCCGTCCTGACCCTATCGGCGCCACAGACCGCCTCAAGAGCCTCAGATACTCGCGTGCTCACTTCGGACATTCTTCGATTCGCCTTCTTCCCTATCGACCGGCATATGCCCCAAGGGGTATTGCATTTGCGACCCGAGCATACCCCACGTGGTATATCTCAAGTCAAGGGTTCTTCAGGAACTCGTACCCTGACCCGCATTCGCAGGATGCTACGATTCGTGGCGTCCGTTCCCGCTGCTGAAAGTGGTGTCCTGTGATCAAAGGTGTCCTCTTCGATCTCGACGGAACCCTCCTCGACATCGATATCGAGGCCTTCCTTGACGACTACTTCGCCGCTCTGGGCCCGGTGATCGCGTCGCTTCTGCCCGCAGACGCGGACCCCGCCAGTGGACTTCGTGCTGTTCTGGCCGGGACTTCGGCGACGGTCGAACCACACCCCGGTCTCACGAATCGTGAGGTGTTCAACCGGCGCTTTGCTGAGTTGACCGGAATCGACCTCGACCGTGAAGAGTATTCCCGAGTCCTACATGACTTCTACCGCGACACATTCCCCGGATTGCAGGGTGAACTCGGCCCCCGCGACGGCGCACAGGCAGTAGTGAGCAGGGCGCTCGAGCTGGGAATGCGCGTCGCCGTAGCCACGAACCCCATCTTTCCCGAAGCCGCGATACGGGAGCGAATGCGCTGGGCGGGGCTCGACGATCTCGACGTACACCTCGTCACGACGTACGAGACCATGCAGTCGACAAAGCCGCTACCGTCGTACTTCATCCAGACCGCCGAGATGCTCGGCGTCGCACCCCAAGAGTGCCTGATGGTCGGCGACGACCGCTCCCTGGACATGAGCGCCTCGGATGTGGGGATGACGACCTTCTACGTCGGTCGGCGCCCGATTCCGGCGTGCGACTACGACGGGGACCTCCGAGAACTCGCTGAGCTACTGCCGCGACTCGCCTGAGCGGTCGGCGGGCTACTTACGCTGGAGCAACGCGACCCACGCGCCATCCGAGCGGATGCTGCTCGTGTACTCAAAGACGCCGCGGCTCTCTCTGCGCAGGTCTATCTGGTAGCCGAGTCCGCTTGGATCGTGGTCGGACACGATCACGATCTCGTCCTGGCAGCCAAGTTCAATGAGCTTGTCCACGACCGAGAACAGCACCGGACGCCGGAACTCCGGGGCAAACGCCCGGATATCGACGACGATCCGACCTCGTGATCCTGGTGCCACTGCGATCCCCTCACTGCCGGTGATTGGGCCCTCACTGCGCATGTTCGCCCTAAACGACTACTACCCTTTCAGGTCAGCTCCCAAGCCTGCCACTGACAACCCGGATTTCACTTGGTTATGGCCGTTAGCGGGAGTATCACCGCCTGTGTAGAATGAATGCAGGTGAATGATGTCTTGTGCTCCTGCGATGACGACTGCCGGGTCGTGCAAGCGGGTCTTTCTCGGCATGGCGTGACCGCATGGGCTTTGAGCCGAGGAGGGCCTTCCCAGCGTTGAAACGCACATGCACATGCCCGTCCTGCAACTCACGTCATTCACATCGCCTCCCCCAGACCCCTTCCGCGCACCCGCGTGCGCATCAAAGCGCGGCGTGTGCGCTTCAGACGCGCCGTCATGCGCCGATGCCGTCCTGCGGCGTCCCACCCCTCGCCGGGACCGGTGATTCGGGCAACTTGGGCCCGACGCCGTACCTGAACCGTCTTGATAGCCCCTGGGTCTTCTCGAAAGGAGTGGTGCCGGAAGCCTGATCGTGCTCGCTCCGCCGCGCGCTATGCCGGATCTTCATGCGCAGGCGGCTTGCATCGTCCGATCGAAAGAACCACGCAAGGAGGTGTATGGCATGACGACAGAGGATCGAAAGCTTGACGCCGAACTCGCCGCACGCGGGGTCTCCCGCCGGGACTTCCTGAAGTTCTGCGGTTCCGTCGCCGCAATGCTCGGCCTGAGCGAGGCGATGGTTCCGACCATCGCAGCCGCAGTCGAGTCGGCCGCCGCTTCGAAACTCTACCCGGCCGTATGGCTTGATGGCGGTCTGTGTACCGGATGTACCGAGTCCACCGCACAGGCGACCAATCCCGACGTAGCCGGCATCGTTCTCGACATCCTTTCCATGAACTACATGGAGACCATCATGTACGCGACCGGCGACTCCGCCGAAGCGGCACTGAAGGAGACCGTCGAGAAGCACAAGGGCGCTTTCATCATGGTGTACGAAGGGGCCGTGATGACCGGCTTCGAGGGCAACGCCCTGCGCATAGCCGGCAAGCCCAGCCTCGAGCAGATCAAAGAGGTCGCCCCTCACGCCGCGGCGATTCTCGCGGTCGGCTCGTGCGCCGTTGACGGCGGCTGGGTCAAGGCCAACCCAAACCCCGCAGGGGCCATGGGTATCGGCGAGTACCTGAAGCAGGAAGGCATCGAGACCCCGGTCATCAACCTTCCGACCTGCCCGGTCAATCCGGAGTGGATCGTCGCGATGGTGATCGACGTGCTGCTTCTCGGCAAGCTCGAGAGTGGCCAGATCCTCAAGGAGCTCGACGAATTCGGCCGTCCGAAGATCATCTTCGGACAGACCATCCACGACAACTGCCCGCGTCGTGGTCACTTCGAGAACGGCGAGTTCGTCTACAAGTTCGGCTCCGCCGAGGAGGCCAAGGGCTACTGCCTGTATGCCGTTGGCTGCAAGGGTCCGCAGACGTACACGAACTGCCCGATCGTCCGCTGGAACAACCAGGTGTCGTGGTGTGTCGAGTCAGGTTCGCCCTGCATCGGCTGCGGCGATTTCAACTGGGTCGACCAGAACGCACCGTTCCTCGGCAGGATGCGCCGCATCGGTGTCGGCATGGGCCCCAATGACGCCGGATTCAATCCGGGCACGCTTGCGGCCGCCGCTGGTGGCGTCGTCGCTGGTGCGCTCGTCGTGCACGGCCTCGGCATGAAGGCTGCCGGTCGTATCGGCGAAGGCCCTGCCACCGAGGACATGAAGGACTACGACCGCAAGCGGACGAAGAAGGGAGGCGATAAGTAGTGGGCACACCGAATATGGTCATCGACCCGATCACCCGCATCGAGGGTCACCTGCGAGTCGAGTGCGAAGTCACCGACGGCAAGATCACCGATGCGTGGGTCTCGGGCACGCTGTTCCGCGGAATGGAGTCGGTCCTCAAGGGCCGTGCGCCGTCTGATGCGTTCTACATCGCGCAGCGTATCTGCGGCGTATGCCCCATCTCGCACGGCCACGCCTCCACGATGTCGGCCGAAGAAGCCATGGGCATCGTCATCCCCAATGGCGCACGCATCGTCCGCAACATCATCGAGGCCGCGCAGTACCTGCACAGCCACATCCTGTGGTTCTACACGCTGGGCGCGCTCGACTACATCGATCCGTCGGCGGCTTTGAAGGCCGACATCGCTCAGACGTACGCACTCGCGCAGGCTGCCGGCACCACGACGTCTGACTTCGGTGCGGTACAGAAGCGCCTGCAGACGCTTATCGATGGCGGACAGCTCTCCATCTTCACCAACGGGTGGTTCGGCCACCCCGCGTATTCACAGAAGATGCCGCCCGAGCTCTCGCTCATCGCCGTAGCCCACTACCTCGAGGCTCTCGAGATGCAGGCAGAGGCGTCACGCGTCATCGCGATCATGGGTGGCAAGTTCCCGCACTTCATGACCTCGCTGCCCGGCGGCACCGCATGGATGCCTACCGAGGAGAAGCTCGATGACGTGCTCTTCCGCCTCATGCGGGTCAAGGCGTTCGTCGACAACACGATGATTCCTGACACCCTTGCGATCGCCCCGTTCTACACGGACGCGCTCGGATACGGTGGCGGCCACGGCAACTTCCTGTCGTGGGGCGTCTTCAACGGCGAGTCGCTCAAGCCGGCCGATCGCTATCTGCCGGACGGCGCGCTCTTCACGTCACAGAGCCTTACGCCGGAAGATGCAGCGCGCACCGAGATCAAGGAGTTCGTCAAGCACTCCTGGTTTGCGGCGGGCGACGGAAACCTCAACCCCGCCGACGGCGCTACGAATCCTGAGTGGACCGAGTACAACGTCAACGACAAGTACACGTGGGCCAAGGCTCCCCGCTACAAGGGCAAGCCGATGGAGGCCGGTCCTCTCGCGCGCATGCTCGTGGCGTATACCCGAGGCGTGAAGCCGGTCGTCGACATCGTCGACGCAACCCTCACGGCGCTCGGTGCCGCAGGCAAGCCGGCGGTACTCGTGTCGCTGCTCGGACGAATCGCTGCTCGCAACCTCGAGACTGCGGTCGTCGCCCAGTGGTCGATCGAGTGGGTCAATGAGCTGGTCGCGGCTGTCAAGGGCGGCTCGGTCAGCTTCTTCGAGGAGAAGGTGCCCAACGAGGGCGCCGGCGCAGGACTGTGGGAGGCACCGCGAGGCGCCGTCGGTCACTGGATGACCATCAAGGGCGGTCGCATCGCGAACTACCAGATCTGTACGCCCTCGACGTGGAACATCGGCGGTCGCGATGACGACGGTGTCCCCGGAGTCATCGAGCAGGCCCTCATCGGCTCACCGGTGCTCGATCCCGAGAAGCCGATGGAAGCTGCGCGCATCGTCCGCAGCTTCGATCCTTGAATCGGGTGCGGCGTTCACGTGATTGAACGCAAAACCGGCAAGCAGGGCATGGTTCATTCCCGTACGTGGGGGGTGAGGTAGATGGCGCACAAGTTGTACCGCGAGGCGCATCCGATGCCGTTCGTCCTCACTCACTGGATCAATCTGCTGGCGATGTTCTTCCTGACCCTGTCGGGCTTCTACATCCACTACCCGATCTTCGGTGGGCTGATGGGTCTTGCCCGTGGGACGCACTTCTTCTGGATGTTCGTGCTCCTCATCAACCTGTTCGCGCGCATCATCATGGCCTTCTTCGTGAAGGACGCGATTCGCCCGGACACTCGTGAGGTCGACACCGACATCAAGAACTGGCTTCCGCAGGAGGAGAACAAGCACCAGCTGATCCCGTGGATCAAGTACTACCTGTTCCTGAAGAAGGACCACCCGATCTCGGCGAAGTACGGCGTTCTGCAGAAGATCGCCTACATCGCGACGCCGTTCCTCATCTTGGCTGCGGCGTACACCGGCTTCTGCCTGTGGATCCCGACCTCGACGTGGCCCATCTTCCAGGCTGGTACGAACTTCTTCGCCAACCTGTTCAACTCGGGCGGCGGCGGTGACCCGATGGCAGTGCGTATCGTTCACTACTACTGCATGTGGGTCATCCTCATCTTCACCGCGTTCCACGCCTACCTCGCGAACATCTACAACTTCGCCCCCTCGGCGATGATCTTCGCTTGGAAGGAAAGCACCGACGAGCACTAGTCGTCGTCGGCAGTACGCAGCATTCAGGCGGGCCTCGGGAAACCGGGGCCCGCTTGCTGCAGTGAGCAGGGATTACGCCGTCCGTGTAGTAGAATGCAGTTGTAGACGAGTTCCGGGCCCGGCAGCCCTCATGAACGTTGATTTGGGAGGCGCCGTGCTTTCAGAACGTATCCTGTCGACCGCGCTTGGCGTGCTGAACAAGAGCTATCTGGCTACGCAGCCATGCGAACTCAACTCCCTCCCCGGTCCGCAGCAAGGGCACGACTACACCCTCTACGCGCACGTGCCGTTCTGCGAGCGCCTGTGCACGTACTGCTCGTTCAATCGGTTCCTGTACAAGGAAGACCGCGCACGGGAGTACTTCAGCCACCTCCGCGAGGAGATGCGTTTCGTCGCAGACCTCGGCTACGACTTCGTCTCCTTGTATGTGGGCGGTGGCACACCGACGATCGTCCTCGACGAACTCGCCGAGACCATCGATCTCGCCAGGCGGCTCTTCCCGGGCATCAAGGAGGTCTCGGCCGAGACCAGCCCCAACCACCTCACGGACGAGCTCGTATCCGTACTCGACGGGCGCGTGCAGCGACTCTCCTGTGGCGTCCAGAGTTTTGATGACCGCCTGCTCATGCAGATGGACCGCTACGGCAAGTACGGCACGGGCGATGAAGTCTTCGAGCGCCTCTCGTCGATGGCGGGCAAGTTCCCGTCCTTCAACATAGACATGATCTTCAACTTCCCGAGCCAGACCGAGGACATCCTGCTTCGCGACATAGAGCTCGTGAAGGCGACCGGGGCAAACCAGACGACGTTCTATCCACTCATGGCGTCCCCACTGCGCCGGCGCGAGCTTGCCGAGAGTGTCGGCGACATCGACTTCGACCGCGAGGCGCGCTACTACCGACTCATTGCCAAGGCGCTCGCTCCAGAATTCGAAGCGGGCAGCGCGTGGACGTTCTCCCGTGACCGTGACGCGATGATCGATGAGTACATCGTCGACTGTCCCGAGTACGTCGGCGTCGGCTCCGGGGCGCTCTCCTTCTTGGCAGATACGATCTACGGCAACACGTTCTCGCTCGGTGAGTACGCCAGCAAGATCGAGCGCGGCAAGATGGCCGTCGTCAAGCGCGGCAAGACCTACGGCCCGTGGGCGCGTATGCGCTATCGGTTCGTGACCGACCTGTTCGGTCTGCGCCTCGACAAGCGTCGCTTCCTGAAGGACTTCGGGGTGCCGGTGGAGCTCGGGCTGTTCGGCGAGATCGCCTTCCTCACGATGGTGGGGGCGCTTGCCTCCAACACCCGCGAGGAGATCACCCTCACCGAGAAGGGTCGCTACCTCCTCCTCGTGATGATGCGCGAAACTCTCGCCAGCTCAAACGATGCTCGGGACCAGGCAAGGGCGGAGCTGCCGCTCGAGGAGCGAATCCTGCTGCTCGAAGGAGACACCTCTGCACTGCTCCACCTCGAGCCATCACTCGCCGCGGGGTAGCGTTCGCCAGGACGGCACCTCGGCTACACTGACTAACGCCCGACCCATCAGCCACCGCAAAGGGGCCCTTTTGAGCGCAAGCAGTCCACGTATTCTGGTCATGGGTGTAGGCAATCCGCTCATGGGCGACGACGGCGTCGGGCCCCGCGTCATCGAAGTGCTGCGCGCGGGCTACACATTCCCCGACAACACCGAGGTCGTGGATGCGGGCACGCTCAGCTACATGATTCTCGACATGCTGCGGGGTATCGACCATCTTGTGCTGGTCGATGCGATGCAGGCGCCCGACATCACCCCAGGTACCGTGCAAGTGCTCGCACCGGAAGCGATAGCGCCTAATCAGGTGAAGCATTCGATGCACGACACCGGAATCGTCGATGTTCTTCAGGCCGCGGAGTTGATGGGGCGCCCGCCTCAGACCGTTGCGATCGGCGTGCAGATCGGTGCGATCGAGCAGCTCGTACTCGAACTCACCGATTCGGTCTCTGCAGCCGTCCCTATCGCCGCTGCTGCGGTTCTTGACGAGCTGAAGCGACTCGGAGTCGAGCCTTTGCCAAACGAGGGTACGGACATCCACGCCGAGATCATCGCTGCGCTTCGCACGTACGCACCGATGCCCGACACGACTGCCAAGCCCGGCTTCGGCGACGACCAGGACACGGACTAGCGCTCCGCTAGAGCTTTGCGGACCCGCGAAGCGATGCCCGACGCGTCGAGGCCACACAGCGCGAAGAGGTCCTCGGATGCTCCGGAGGGCTGGTAGTCGTCCACGCCGAACCTGACCAGACGAGTACCCGCGCCTTCATCGGCCATTGCCAACGCGACCGACGCACCGAGTCCCGTCAGGGCGTTGTGATCCTCGACGGTTATCACGAGCGGCGCCTGTGCGGCGTAGCGAATCGCTGCCTCATCGAGCGCAAGCGGGCATGCAACGATACCGACCTCGACCGTGATGCCCTCGTCCCTGAGAAGATCGGCGGCGGCGACCGCGGAACCCGCAACGGTTCCCGTGCACAGCACACACGCGTCATCGCCCTCACGCGCCCACACGATCTCGCCGTAGCGGAACTCGTAGCCGTCTCCGAAGAGCGCCACCCCGTCCTCGCCGGTGATCACCGGGAGCTTACTGCGACCCATCGCCATAGCGACGTTGCCGGGCATGGCGATCGCCGCACGCACCGCACGGTCGGTTTGGTTCGCGTCCGCCGGGACGATCAAGGACCATCCGAACAGACTGCGTAGAGCACCGATGTAGTCGATGCACTGATGCGTCTTGCCGTCTTCGCCCACGTCCAGACCGCAGTGCGTGAGCGCCACCTTGACCGCGGCTCCATTGATGTCGTTGAGGCGCTGCTGGTTGTACACCTCATCGAGTCCGAACGCGCCGAAGTCAGCCCACAGCGCCACGACTCCCGGTACGGTCGAGAGAGCCCCTGCGGCAGTCGCGACATTGTGCTCCCCCACCCCGCACTGAATGAACTGCGTCGGACGCAGCTTCGCGAACCCGTCTGTCTTGACTGACACCGCAAGATCGCAGTCGAAGACCGCCATAGGGACATCGGGGTTAGCGGCTGCGACATCCGTAAGCGCCGCGCCCCATGCGCCGCGGCAGTCCGCCTTCTCCCCTGCATCAAGCGTTCTGGGCTCTCCCGATACCAGCGGGACCGCCGGTGTCCGGTGCGGCAGTGCCGTGACCGTGCACGGTTCCGTTCGGCGCACCTTCGCTGCCTCAAGCGCAGCGGGGTCGAGATGCAGCTCCGTCATGGCTCGCGGGTATTCCTCGGCGGTCAGGCCACGACCGTGGAACTCGGGCGTTCCTTCCATGAAGCTGACGCCCTTGCCGATGATGGTGTGCGCCAGTACGACTGTCGGACCTGCTGCCTCAATGGCCTGTCGCACGGCCTCAGAGAGCGCGGCAAGATCGTGCCCGTCGCACTCGATGACGTGCCAGCCATCCGCCGCCCAATCCGAGGCGATCGCCACGGGCATCACGTCGTCGGTACGCCCTGAGATCTGGATGTGGTTCCAGTCGACGATGGCAATGAGCGAGTCGAGGTTCTCCTTGACGGCAAGGCGCCTGGCCTCGCCCACCTGCCCTTTGTGCTGCTCACCATCGGACATGACGACGAACGTGCGCCAGCTCGCGCCGGTCATGCGCGCACCCAAGGCGAAGCCCACACCTGCCGACAACCCCTGCCCGAGGTTCCCACTCGACCATTCGATCCCGGGCACGGCACGCTCAACGTGTCCCTCGAAGACGCTGCCTGCCTGGCGGAAGTGCGCGACGAACTCCTCGGCGGGGAAGAAACCTGCCTCCGCGAGTGCACCGTACACGCCCGGCGACGTGTGCCCGTGGCTGATGACGATACGGTCGCGCTCGGCCCAGCGAGGTTCATCGGGTCGTAGGTTCGCGTGTGAGTAGAGCAGCGTGTAGATCTCCATCGACGACATCGAGCCCCCGGGGTGCCCCGAGGACGCCACGGTCGTAGCCGTGATCGCATGGCCTCTACCCCGCAAAGCTCGCTCGCGCAGACGGGCAATCGTGTCGTCATCGAGCAGCAGAGCGAGCGGATGGACGGACATGGAGGCTCCTTAGAAGCGTGGCGGCGAACGGCGGGTGCGACGCGGGAACGCTACACTTGCACGCGACGCATGTGACGATTATCCCCAAGGAGGCACATCGGTGCGAGAAGCCCTCGAAACGGCGACCGCAGCAGCACTGGCGGGCGGCCGTGAACTCGAAGCCCGCCGAGACGCTATGGGAGCGATCCGCTCGAAGTCCTCGGCGATCGACTTCGTCACGGAGGCGGACATCGCGTCGGGCGTTGCCGTCGCCCGAGTCATCCTCGAGCGGGATCCTTTGGCGCGTATCGTCGTCGAGGAGCCGGAGGTGGCGGAACTGCTCGGCTTCGAGCCCGCCGTTATCGGCGAGGGCGACGTCTGGGTCGTCGACCCGCTCGATGGCACGACGTCGTTCATTCACGGCTACCCGATGTACTCCGTCTCGGTCGCTCTGTGCGCGGGGCTTGATCCTGTGGCTGGCGCGGTCTACAACGCTGCATCCGCCGAGATGAACGCAGCCGCCGCAGGGCTGGGCGCAACCCGCGAGGGTAAGCCGCTACACGTGACGGACGCCGAACACGTGACCGATGCGCTCCTCATCACCGGGTTCCCCTACGACCGCGGTGTACCTCTCGATGTGCAGATAGCGGTCCTCACCGCGTTCTTGCGTGCACCGGTACACGGAATCCGGCGTGATGGCTCAGCGGCGCTCGACTGCTGTCACGTGGCGGGAGCCCGTGCTGACGGCTTCTGGGAGTACGCGCTCAAGCCCTGGGACATGGCGGCGGGGGCACTCATCTGCAAAGAGGCGGGGGCGCGCGTCACTGACGTCAACGGTGTTGACTGGAACGCGGCATCCGAGAGCATCTGCGTCGCAAACCCCGCGTTGCACGCCGAAATGCTCGCCGTGATCCGCTCAGCGGGCACGAGGTAGGGCGCTAGTAGGTGCGTGGCTCCTCGGGCTCGTCGTACTTGATACCGGCATCTGCCAGTACCTTGCTCACCGCCGCCTCACCGCTTTCGATGCAGTTCGGCAGGCCCACGCCGCGGTAGCTGCCGCCCGCAAGGGCGAATCCTGGAATCGCGTCGCAGCGCTCATCGAGGAGATCCATCCGATCGAGGTGGCCCATGGTGTACTGCGGCATGCCTCCGGTCCACCGGTAGAACCGCGAGAACAGTGGCTTGGCCTTCGGGTTGATCCCGAGGATGCTTCGGAGCTCTGCGAGAACGACGGCGGTGATCTCCTCGTCGCTCTGCTCCATGATCGCCTGGTTGTGGGGGCCACCCACGAACCCACGGAGCAGCACCGCTCCTCCGGGCGCGCGACCCGGCCACTTCGTCGAGGAGTACGTGGCTGCAAGGAGCGCCCGGCCCTCGAGTGCCGGACACAGAACGCCGAACGCGTTCATGTCGCAGCCGACCTCCTCGGCGTCGAACGCGAACGAACAGGTGCCTGAAGAGCTGGACTCGATCTGAGCGAGCGTATCGGCGAGGGTCTCATCGACGCCTCGCGCGATCGGTTCGGCGGCCCACGACTCTGTCGCGACGATGACCGCATCGCCGGTCTCGGTCGACCCGTCGGTGAGGGTGACGGTCCAGGTTCCGTCGGTGTTGTGCTCGGCAGAGCGCACGCCAGCGCCGATGCGCATCTTCTCGCGACCCGCCGCATCGATCATCGCGTCAGTCAACTGGTGCATGCCGCCCTTGAAGCCCATGAAGAACGTCTTCGGGTTCTTGGGGTCCGGCGGGTATTTCTTACGCATCGCCTCGACCATCTTGCGCTGAGCAAGGAAGCCCTTGATCATGCAGCCGTACTTCTGCTCCATCTCGAGCAGATTGGGAAACGTGGCCGCCAGAGACATCTTGGCCGGATCGGATCCGTGCACGCCGCCCACCAGCGGCTCAGCGAGGCTGTCGAGAATCTCCTTGCCCATGCGGCGAGTGATGAAGCTCTCGAGCGTCTCGTCGTTGCGCTCACCCTCCGGTACCTGCTTCTTCTTCACGAACAGGTCCATGCCCGCACGAATCTTGCCCGGCCACGAAAACAGGCCCGTCGTGGCAAAAGGCACGAACTTCGTGGGAGCGAACATCATCACGCCGTCGGGCATCTCGTAGAGCCGACCGCGCTTGAGGATGAGCGTCTTCTTGCGCGATTCGTCCGACGGCAGCTTCTGATCGTCGAGTCCCAGGAGCTTCGCGATTCGGTGCACGGCGGGCTTCGCATTGACGAATGAGTCGGGCCCACCATCGATGATGAAGTCGCCTCGATCGGTTGTGACGACCTCACCGTCGATCTTCCCACCGAGACGATCGTCCTTCTCCAGCAGCACGAAGTCGACATCGACGCCGGCATCGGCAGCTCGCTTGACCTTGTACGCGGCCCCGAGGCCGGCAATACCGCCACCGATGATGATGATTCTCGTCATGTCTGTCCCTCGACTCATGCAGCGCGTGCGCGCCGCTGGCTAGTAGACGCGCGCCGGCTGGGCGCCGCCCTCGTCAAGCTCGATGCCCCACTCGCCGAGCAGCTTCCTCGCAGCAGTCTCGCCTGAGTCGAGGCAGTTCGGCACCCCGACGCCGCGGTAGGCCCCGCCGGCAAGCGCGAAGCCGGGTATCTCGGCGCACCTCGCCTCGAGCTCCTCCACGCGGTCGAGATGCCCCATGGTGTACTGCGGCATACCGCCGACCCAACGAAACACGCGCGCGAAAAGGGGCTTCGCATCGGCCTTGACTCCCAGCAGGCGCACGAACGCCGCGCACGCGACTTCGACGAGTTCGTCGTCGCTCTTCTCGATGATTGCTTGGTCACGAGGGCCGCCGACGAAACCACGGAGCAGTACGCGTCCCTCCGGTGCCCTGCCCGGCCACTTCGATGACATCAGCGAGATGCCGGTTACGGGCTCGTTCTCGACCGCAGGCGACAGTATTCCGTGCCAGCGCTGGTCGAACGGGCAGTCCGATTGGTCGAAGGCCACGAGCACCGTGGCCGACGATGAGCACGGGATCGATGCGACAAGCTCACCTAAGCGCGTGTCGACGCCACCGGCCAACGGGGCGGCGGCCCATGCCTCAGCGGCGACGATGACGCCGTCAGCGGCGAGCAGCTCACCACTTGAGAGTGTGACCGCCCACCCGCCGTCCGCCCGCCGCTCAATCGCGGTCGCAGCCTGACCTGTGCGGATCGCGCCCCGCCCTGCAGCGTCGGCGAGTGTGTCGGTGAAGAACTGCAATCCATCATCAAAGCTCGAGAAGAAGGTGCGGCGCTTGGCTCCGGGCTTCGCCGGGTACTTGCGCTTCATCTCCTCGACCTTCGTCTTCTGGGCGAGGAAGCCGCGAACGAGAGACCCGTGCTTCTGCTCCATCTCGAGCAGGCTGGGGTACGTCGCGGCGAGCGACATGTCCTTGGGGTCCGAACCGTTGACACCCCCCACGAGGGGTTCGGCAAGACGCGTCAGACACTCGCGGCCCATGCGACGCACGACGAAGCTCTCCAGCGATTCGTCAAGCCGCTCGCCCTCGGCGACCTTGCGCTTCGGTATGACGAGATCAAGCGCCATGCGCAGTTTCGCAGGCCAGGAGTACAGGCTCGTGGTGGCCATGGGCAGGATCTTCGTGGGTGCGAACATCATGATGCCGTCGGGCATCTCTACGAGGCGTCCACCCTTCACGATGAACGTCTTCTTGTTCTCGTCGAGCGTGGCAGCCTCGCGCTCGAAGATGCCGAGCTGCTTGGCGACGCGATGCACAGCAGGCTTATCAGTCAGGAACGAGTCGGAGCCGCCGTCAACGATGAATACGCCGCGACCGTCCGGGTCAGGGATGTGTTCGGTTGCGAGCTTGCCGCCGAGCCGCCCATCCTTCTCGACGAGGACGAACTCGACGTTGTGCCCGGCTTCGGCTGCACGCTTCAGCGCGTACGCGGCGCCGAGACCGGCGACACCGCCGCCGACTATGACGACACGCTTCACCGACGGCGACCTAGAGCATCTTGGTGACGAGACGGCACAAACCCTCGACAACAGAGTCATCGGCATTGGGAACGCGCGCTCTAGCCCACTCGAGCCCGAGGTCAAGTGCCTGCTCGGCAGCGATGACGTCGAGGTCGTAGAGGGTCTCCATGTGATCAGTCATGAACCCGATCGGGACCACGACGAGCGCGGTGGCCTTGCTGTCGGCAGCCGCGGTCACGACCTCGTCCAACCACGGACCGAGCCAATTCCCGGGGCGCTCGCCCTTCGACTGATAGACGAGAAACCATGCCCGAGGCGCCTGAACCGAGCCGAAGGCCTCGATTCCCGGCAACACGGGGTCACCGGAGCCGTGAATACCCGCTCCCATCCCCAGCTTCTCTGCGACTGCGTGCGCCACGCGCTCGAGGCCGGTGACGTACGGATCACCCTCGACCAAGTCGGACTCGGGCAGGCTATGCGCCGTGAACACGACGACGGCGCCATCGTTGGGCTCGATATCGGTGAGTGATGCGGCCGCGGAGCCCGCGAAGTAGTCGACGTACTCGGGCAGCGTGGAAGCCAGCGGCGCTTCGACGACCTCGATGCCGCCGATGGCCTCAACGGCCTGCGCGATGGCATCTCGATAGGCCCCGGATGCGACCTTCGACTCGAAGGGTGAGAGTGACACCGCGATCACGCGTTCACAGCCCAACTCCTTGAGCTCGGTCAGGGCCTCGGCGATGAACGGATTCCAGTAGCGCATGCCCACCCGAACCGGGGCGTCGTGCCCGAGGCGCTTGAGCTCGCGCTGCATGCTTTCGGCGATGTCCGCCGCAATGTCTCCCAGCGGTGAGCTTCCGCCGATCGTCAGGTAGCGTCGGCAGACGCGCTCGACGAGCTCGTCAGAGGGCTCACGACCCATGAGGTTGCACATAAACGGCCCGACTGCGTCCAGCGAATCAGGGCCACCGAATCCGAGGAGAATCACGCCTGTGCGCGGCATGGTCTATGCACCCGCTCCGGAGCGAATCCTGTCGGAGTGCTCGTGGACCAGTCGGATGAGCGTGCGCGCCTTCTCAGGATCGCTGGTCTTGTGGATGCCGTGACCCAGATTGAAGATGTGGCCCGGACGCGTGCCAACGGCCTCGAGAATCTCGACGACCTGACGCTCGATCTCATCGTCGGGAGCGAAGAGCGCAACCGGATCGATGTTGCCCTGGATACCGAACTTGGGGTCGATCTGCGCAACGGCGTCCTTCATATCGATGCGCCAGTCCACGCCGATGATGTCGCCACCGGCCTTCTGGGTGAGGTTGAGCATCGAGGTGGCACCGTTGGGGAAGTGGATGACCGGCACTCCACCGTCCGGGACCACCTTGTCGCCGTGGGCCTTGACCTCTGCGAGCACCCGAGCACTGTGCTTGAGCACGAAGCGCTCGTAGTCACGCGGCGCGATATAGCCGATCCAGCTGTCGAAGAGCTGGATGACCTGGGCACCGGCATCGATCTGCATCTTGAGGTAGTCGATGGTGGTATCGGCGAACTTGGTCAGCAGCAGGTCCCACGCCTCGGGATCGGACCACATGAGGGCCTTGCAGTTCTCGTAGTCACGCGTGCCCTGACCCTCGATGGCATAGCTGGCGAGGGTGAACGGCGCGCCGGCGAAACCGATGAGCGGCACCTTGTTCTCGAGCTCGCGACGCAGGATCTTGATGATGTCCTGCACGTAGCCGGTGTCTGCGATCGGATCGGCGATCTTGAGCTTTCGCACATCATCCATCGAGCGAACCGGGTTGTTGATGACCGGTCCCTTTCCGGACTGAAACTCGAGGTCGAGTCCCATACCGGTGAAACCGACCAGAATGTCGGAGAACATGATGGCCGCATCGACGCCGACAAGGTCGACAGGCTGCATCGAGACCTCGACGGCGAGCTCGGGCGTGCGGCACATCTCGAGGAAGCCGTAGTTCGAGCGGATATCGCGATACTCCTGCATGTAGCGGCCGGCCTGCCGCATCATCCAGACGGGCGTGCGCTCTGTCGCCTCAAGGCGAGCGGCGCGAAGGAAGAGGTCGTTGTAAGCCATGCGATCTGGTCCTTTCGGCGGGTGTCAGCGGCTCCGGGAGCCGACGGCGATTCTACCATGGGTAGGCTCACGAAGCCGATTGGTGACACTTGTTACAACGGTGCCCGCTGCGTCCGGCTCCCCGACTTGACGGAACCCCGGCCCGCGCGACGGCGGACCGGGGTTCCGGTTCTATCTGATGCAGAGCTGTGCCCTACTTGACGTCCTTCGCACCGTCCACGATCTTGTCCACAACAGACGGGTCGGCAAGGGTCGTGATGTCACCGAACTGCGTCATGTCGCGCTCCCCTGCGGCAACCTTGCGCAGAATGCGACGCATGATCTTGCCCGAGCGGGTCTTGGGCAGGTCCGGGACCAACTGGATGTGGTCCGGCGTCGCGATGGGCCCGATCTCCGAGCGCACATGTCCACGCAGAATCGACACCGTGTCGTCTGAAGCCTCGGCGTTCGCCTTGAGGATGACGTACGCGTAGATTCCCTCACCCTTGATGTCGTGCGGGAAGCCCACGACGGCGGACTCGGCGACCAACGGATGTGAAACAAGCGCGGACTCGACCTCGGCAGTCCCGAGACGGTGACCGGAGATGTTGATGACATCGTCGACGCGACCCATCAGCCAGTAGTAGCCGTCGTCGTCCTTGCGGCAACCGTCACCCGAGAAGTAGTAACCGGGGAAGGTCGAGAAGTAGACCTCCTTGACGCGAGCGTTCTCGGGGTCGCCCCACGTGCCGCGCAGCATGCCGGGCCACGGGAACTTGATGCACAGACGTCCGCCCTGATTGACCGGCGTCTCGGTCTGATCCTCGTTCAGGATGATCGGCTGGATACCGAAGACCGGCTTGGTGGCCGAACCGGGCTTCATGGGGGTGCAACCCGGAAGGTTGGTGATCATGTGGCCACCGGTCTCGGTCTGCCACCAGGTGTCGACGATCGGCACGCGCTCTCGGCCGATGTTCTTGTAGTACCACATCCATGCTTCTGGGTTGATCGGCTCGCCGACCGTGCCCAAGACGCGCAGCGTCGACAAGTCGTACTTGGCCGGCCACTCGTCGCCGGCCTTCATGAGCGCGCGAATGGCGGTAGGCGCAGTGTAGAACTGGTTGATTCCGTGCTTGTCGACCATTTCCCAGAAGCGCCCGGCGTTCGGGTAGCTCGGGATGCCCTCGAACATGACCGAGGTCGCACCGAAGGACAATGCGCCGTACACGACGTAGCTGTGGCCGGTGATCCAGCCGATGTCGGCCGTGCAGAAGAAGACGTCATCCTCGTGATAGTCGAACGAGTACTTGAACGTCATCGTCGCGTAGACGAGATAGCCGCCGGTCGTGTGAAGCACGCCCTTGGGCTTGCCCGTCGACCCTGACGTGTACAGGATGAAGAGCGGGTCCTCAGAGTCCATCCACTCGATGTCGCAGTGACGGCTGATGTCGTCGGCGCGCATCTCCTCATGCCACCAGAAGTCGCGTCCCGGCTCCATGTCGACCTGGTTCTGGGTGCGAGACACGACGATCTGCGTCTGCACCGACGGGCACTCGAGAAGCGCCTCGTCGGCCATTGCCTTGAGGGGGATGAGGCGTCCGCCGCGGATGCCCTCATCGGACGTGATGAGCATCTTGCACTGCGAGTCCTGGATTCGATCACGCAGTGAGTTGGGCGAGAAGCCGCCGAAGACAATCGAGTGGATCGCGCCGATACGGGCGCATGCGAGCATCGCGATCGCGAGCTCGGGAATCATCGGCATATAGATGGCGACGCGGTCGCCCTTCTTGATGCCGTGCTTCTTGAGGACGTTGGCGAACTTGCACACCTTGAAGTACAGCGACTGGTAGGTGTAGATCTTCGAGCGACCCTCGTCGGACTCCCAGATAATCGCGGCCTTGTTGCGGCGGCCGGCGGTCAGATGGCGATCGAGGCAGTTGTAGGCGACGTTCGTGCGCCCGCCGATGAACCACTCGACCTTGGGGGTCTCGAACTCCCACTCGAGAACCTTGTCCCATGGCTTCTCCCAGTGAACGAGCTCAGTGGCCATATCGGCCCAGAAGCCCTCGGGATCCTCCACGGAACGGTTGTATATCTCGTCATACTGCTCCATCGAGCTGACCCACGAGTTCTCGCGAACCCATGCTGCCGGCTCGATGACGACGCCATCAGCCTGTACTGACTCGAACCCTGCAGACGCGTCACTCATAGACGGCCTCCTCCTTCGTCGGACCGGGGAAGCGCAGACCCTCAGGCGTCGCCCTCCCCCACGTTCAACAATGCTGCCTCTTCACGGAGGCGGTCCACATAGTAGACCTCACCATGCTAGCGAACTGCGGCGTGGACGGGTAGACGGCTCGTTTTGCTCGGTCAACGGCGGCAGCAGGGTCGACGGGCCGTTGGAAGGCCATGCAGAGCCCACGAATGGCGGTGCGCCAGTCGCGGAATCAACCACGTAGAACCTCCCCGCAGAGGTGCCATATCCCCCGATCGCCGCCCCTCACATCCGCTTACCGACAATCCGCAGAAAGCATGTAACAACTGTTGCATGGCCATGGAGGTTCGGTGTACAGTTGCCCCAATACAGTTTCCCTTCCCCGTAACACCGCCGTTAACCGGAGAATCCGGACGGCAAACCGGCAAGGGGTCTTTGCGACCGGCATCGCAATATGGCGGTTCCCAGGAGATCGGAAG